>QIDY01000387.1 GCA_003228495.1 Nitrospirota bacterium | reverse complement strand
TTTGTGTAAGTAGATTCTCGTTAAGTAAAAACTATGCTCATTGTAATCAACGCAAAGGTCTTGGACAAATGGGTATTGTATCTTAGAGGATTGATCTCCTCGTTTGACTGATCGAGAAACGAGGGCTAGAATTTTTATAAGATACCTGAAGCGTCATTAGGGATTGATTCTGTGAGAAGGAGGTGCCTGTGATTCAACAATATGTTTTGGTAGGTGTGCTTGGGTTGTTATGCGCCGATGCCTCGCTGGATCCGGCCAAGTTTGAAGGGAAAAGCCAGGACTGGTTTGAAGAAAACTGGGGTAAGCCCAGTGGAAAATCTTCTCGGTTCTTTGGGGGGGAAAGTTGGGTCTATTCACGCATTGCCGGTGGAGAAACTCGCTTTCCGTTTTTTAATTTCTCCCCGAATCAATGTCAAATCACGTTGGATTTTGACAAAGAGGGAACGCTTGACGACTACGATTATACCGATTGTTAATGTAACTAGAAATAAGTCTCGCTGAGAGCCTCTTCGAAGTTCGGCTATCCCATGCTTTTGTGTCTCTTCACTGATGTGATGATCTTCACTCATACAAGGATGTCTTGGTGCTACGTCGGATACTAGTTTGTCAGACACAGGAAGATCTCTTTGAGACAGCTGCTCAATTCGTTGTGCAGTCTTTAACATTACAGCAAGGTCACGCGAAATTCTCTTCAGTAGCCCTTTCTGGCGGCTCAACTCCTTGCAGATTGTTTGCGCGGCTAATTGCTGATCCTTATCGGACGAAAGTTGATTGGTCATCGGTTCGGATTTTTTGGGGGGATGAGCGTCCTGTCCCCCCGGATCATCCTGAGAGCAACTTTCGCATGGCCAAGGAAAACCTATTGGATCATGTTCCTATCGTGCCTGATCATGTGTTTCGTATGGAAGGGGAGCGTCCGGCCGAGGAGGAGGCGGTGCGGTATGAGAAGGTCTTGCGACGAGTGTTCTCACCTTGTGGGGAGGGTGCTCCACGTTTTGACTTGATCTTGCTTGGTATGGGGTCTGATGGTCATACGGCTTCTTTATTTCCGGAAACTGCCGTTCTTGGAGAAACAAAACAATGGGTGGCAGCGCCCTGGGTAGACAAATTTCAGACTCACCGCATCACGCTGACCCCGCTGGTCTTCAATTCGGCTAAACGGGTTTTGTTTGTTGTGGCCGGCCTGGACAAGGCTGAGGCTATTCAGGCAGTGTTGGAAGGGCCGCTCCAAACAAACCGGTATCCAGCTCAAATCGTCAATCCGGTTCAGGGGAACGTAACATGGCTGCTGGATCAGGATGCTGCCAGCGGATTGAAAGGGACTTCCGTCATGGAATGGACAAAGAATGAAGGGATTGTAATGTGAAGAGCACGACGAAAGCTCCCGATGTGTTTGTTAAAGCCCTCCGCCAACAACCGGTGACCTGTGGACTGCCAAAATGTTCCGGTTGTGTCGAAGTTACGGATATATCCCAGAATATTGACCGAGTAAAAACCTTTCGCTTGCAGTGTAATTCCTGCCATTGGGAGGACAGCATGACCGGCTGCCTACAGTTGGAACCGCCATGGGATGAGGGCTCGTTGATGGAAATTACGGAAGAGCATTTGTTGCATTTGGAACCGGTCTGTCCGTATGACCAGGCGCCGGTGCATTTTCACTCCTTACCCAATCCGCGCCGTAGGGCCCGATACCGAATTGCCTGTTATTATTGCGGCCGTCAAGAAGAACTGGATTGGCCGCCGGAAGAAGCAAAAAGGTGAAGGGTCGTCTGTGGTGACTATTTTTGTGTGTGGCTCTCTTGGCTTCTTCAGTGGCCACTATCCATTGTCATGGTCTCGGATTTTCCTGCTTGCCGTGGCATGAAAAAAATCAAAAAGAAGAAGCCCACTTCTCACGCGTTGCCGGCGTTTCTCATTGGCTGGACTCATGGTGAGGCGCCGCCTCCGGGTTATCTTGCAGCCTGGTTTGATCAACGTTACGGTGGCCCCTTGCAGATTCGTTTTTTGTCGGGGAATGGCCATCATCATTTTGAGGCCCTACATACGAATTGGAAGGCTCAGGTGCAAATGGCGCTTTCAATAGAAATAGTCGAACAGTGGCGAGGCCGCCTACAGTGGGAGCATCGTCATCTGGCACAGCTGATTGCTCCGCCACAGACGCAGGCCGATCGTCAGGATGATGTGCTACATCTTGCTCGAATAGCCAGAGGGCTCACGTTACTCATGGAAGGGACAACGTATGATGTGGCAACGGGGGTCTATCGGAATCCGTCGGATTGGAATGATCGAAACTTAGATGTGTTCCAGATACATGATCATGTGCAGGTGGAACAACATGAACAGAGCCAGCACATGCGGATGTGGCTGCACACCCGGGGGCTCACGAAATTTGGACTAGATGAAATTGAGACCTTTCAATCTATCGGATTATCAGGACGAGAGAGTGAAGCCATGCTCTATGAGGTTGCGCACCAACTGATGGCTCAAGGAAAAAATCCCAAGATTGGGGAGCATATTTCCTTTAGTGGAGAAGGGCTACAGGTAGAAGTGGTTCGTCATCGGACAGATCCTCTTTACGGGATTCCATTGGCCTTTCGAGAAGTACGCATAACGTAAAAAAACTGAGAGGGCCCGGAGAGGCTTAACCAGGAAAATTATCGAGGGGCGGCAACGACCGTAATTCGAGTTTTGGCGCCTGGAACAAGGTGTTGGTCGCAAGGCTTCAAGTCCGTATCAATCGCAATATGGGGTGTATACCCGGGGCGGCTCATCAGATGTTGGGTGAGAGCTTCACCGGAACTGACCGGGCGAGGCATCCGATAGATATACGTTATCCCATGATCTTCAGTCTGATACCAACCCCGTCCTAACGTTTTTTTGTAAAAACCAATAATCGTCTCAGGGGGGTCTGTGCTCAAAAGCATCGCTGAGGGAAAGGTTTGATAATTTTTCCCCTTGATGTTTGCCGTGCCGCTTGGGATGGCGCTGGTCAATCTCGCTTGGGGATAGGCTGGAACCATAAAAAAGTCTGCTGGGGGTGTCCAATTTTTGAGGAGGGTTTCGTTAAGTGTTGTTAGTTGGCATTGCGCATTCTGGCGTACCGCCGAAAAATCAGCGAGAGGAGCGTAGGAGCTGGCATGCGCCATGTTGGGTAACAGGAGAAACCATATCAGGTTACCAAGGCACAATTTTTTCATGAAAAGACTCCTTAACCCGTGCCGGAGAGGTCATTCGATTTGATGGAGCATCATCGCCAAAGTTTGCCGGGCAGTCAACTAGGAGAGAGGCTGTTGAACGTTACGAGATCGTTGGGGTTTTTCCAGGATTTTTATTGATCACATTCATAGCCAGAGCGATCATTGAGCCCACATCGGCAACAGAAGCCGGCAGCACGAGTGTATTGCTGGCTTTGGCCAATTCTCCAAATTCCCCGATATATTGTTCCGCTACACGGAGTTGCACGGCTTCGAAGCCTCCAGGATCTTGTATGGCTTCCGCTACTTTCCGAATGCCTTCGGAGGTGGCGGTGGCAATAGCCAAAATGGCCGACGCTTCACCTTCGGCTTCGTTAATTTGTTGCTGCTTTTTGGCCTCTGAGGCTTTAATGACCTGCTGCTTTTGCCCTTCAGCTTCGTTAATGGCCGCGTCTCGGTGTCCTTCCGAGCCCAGGACGACGGCTCGCTTTTCCCGTTCGGCCCGCATCTGCTTTTCCATGGCGTTGATCACATCTTGAGGTGGATTAATATTGCGAATTTCATAACGCATCACTTTCACGCCCCACGGGGTCGAAGCTTTATCCAATTCATTAACCACGGAAATGTTAATTGTCGAGCGTTCTTCGAAAGTACGGTCCAGAGTAATTTTGCCAATTTCGCTGCGTAATGTGGTTTGGGCCAATTGGGAAATGGCGAATTGGAAATCCGTAATGCCATAGGAGGCACGTTCCGCATCCAAGACTTTGATGTAGAGCACGCCATCCACACCCACTTGCACATTGTCTTGGGTGATACAGATTTGCTCCGGGACATCAACGGCGATTTCCTTCAAAGAATGTTTGTATCGGATGACATCGATGAACGGGACGAGTATATGCAGGCCGGCATTGAGCGTCGAAGAATATTTCCCTAACCGTTCGACCACATAGGCACTTTGTTGGGGAACCACAACGGCGGTTTTGGACAAAATGATAAAGGCCAATAAGGCAAAAATCAGCATGACAATCAATTCACCCGACATGATGTTCCTCCTGTGTATGGGTTTCGGCTTGGATCCAAAGGGTTAGGCCATCGACTCGCACGATCTTGGCGATGGTATCTTTCTCAAGAAGATCGGTTCCGGCGTTGCGTGCGTTCCAGGTTGAACCACGGTGTTCGACTTTCCCCATGGCCTGTGGAGCCAGAGATTCCAATACGGTTGCAATTTCTCCCACCATAGAATCTACCGGAACCTCCCTCTCCGTGGATGTCTTCCCTTTACCTTGGAGAGGATTTTTCAGTACGACAAATGAGGTAATTCCAAAGATGGCGAACAGAAACCATTCGAGCCAATCCGTCTCGACAAGCCCAGACCAGGTTAGACTGCTCACCATTAACGCTGCTATCCCGAAAAAAAGGAAATAGAAATTTCCCAGGCCTCCCAATGTGAGGATTTCGAGGCCGATCAGCGTCAACCCTAAAATTGACCAGTACCACCAGATCATGGTGTGAGCACTCCTTTATAGGTATATATTGGGTGTAGTTATATTCCGTTCGTTATCGTATCGGTCATTTAGAAGTGAAAACTAAACGCAATTTCCATGCATCAAAATAACTCTTGAATACGGTTGTTTAGGAATATAGTAGCAGATTGTATTGTAACGATCCTGATAGGGAGATGAAAGCAATGGAACAGAGGCCAGAATCGATGGGTCAAAGCAAGGGTTGGCTCCTATAGTTCAGTGTGTTCCGAATTTTCGTGGTAATGCTATATTAAACCCTCAAATTGGGAGGTGAAGAGGTTGGAGTTGATAAGAGGGGGCATGGCTTGAAGGTGAACACGCCCTCTTGCCTCCCGAGATTCTTCCTCCTTCAGCTCAGGCCCCCATACATCCCAAGCCAATGGTGCGGTACATTGTTTCTTGACATTCTGTAATATTGAAGCAAGAGTAGGGGGTCTGACCATCTCAAGAGTCAGGCCCTCTTGACGTTCTCCATGATCTCCAACCGTGGATCGGTTGAGTTCGCTGTCCGCAAGACGGCGTTGAGCCAATTCAAGGAGATGGTGTGATGCCGATCCGCATAAGATGTCGTGATAAAGCGCTGGGCAGGCCGAAAGCAATTGAAAGCCAAGGAATTAACACGCCTTCGGCAAGAAACCCCAAGGCGTGGTATATGGAGGAATGGTTTTCGTGATTTCGTTCTTTGCGATGAACAATACCAACCTTTAAATCCAAAAGAATAATGGCCTTTAGGAGTATGGAAAATTTATCGGAGGTGAATCATGACACAACTCCTTGAAAAAGCATTTCAAGAGGCATCGAAGTTGCCGGAAATGGAGCAAAACGCTCTGGCAAAATGGTTGATGGACGAATTGGAGTCGGAAAAAAAATGGGATAGAGCGTTTGCAGAATCGGAAGATACCTTAGAGAA
>QIDY01000368.1 GCA_003228495.1 Nitrospirota bacterium | reverse complement strand
ACAAAAGGAGTTTTATTTATGAAAAAACCACAAAAACGACTTTCTGCTCTCCTGTTGGCCATGTGCTTTTCCCTTGGTATGTTGCTGCCTGCTACCGGAGCATTTGCCGCCGTGAAAGCCGATATCAATACCGCCACCATCGAACAACTGGAATCGGTGAATGGGGTTGGATATGACACGGCCAAAAACATTTTGGACTACAAAAAAGAACATGGAAAATTT
Organism: Nitrospirota bacterium; assembly: GCA_003228495.1. Classification (GTDB taxonomy): domain Bacteria; phylum Nitrospirota; class Nitrospiria; order Nitrospirales; family UBA8639; genus Nitrospira_E. The sequence continues at coordinate 5,174 of QIDY01000368.1, read as the reverse complement.
AAATCAATGGAGGAATTAGAAGCGGTCAATGGCGTGGGGAAAGTCCGCTTACAAGCGTTGAATGAAGTTTTTAGGGTGGAGTCAACCAAGAAGCAATAACGTAGTCCGTTACCGGCTCCCTTTCGTTTCACGGGAGGGAGCCGGCAAGGGAAAAAGTGAGAAGTAATAAGGGAGAAGTGAGAAGCAAAAGAGGCAGAAACGGCATGCCTCTTCTTCTTCTTTCTTACCCATCACTCCTTACTTCTCCCTTCTCACTTATTACTTCTCACTTTTCCCTAATACCCCATCGCTGCATTGAGGCTTTTCGCCTGTACCACTGAAAGAGTGAATGCTTCTGTAGTCTCCACGCGAGACGGCACCAGCATAATGGTATGAAACGAAATATCCCGAATCGCCAATTTTTGTTCGGGATTATCAGCCGGACTTAATTCCACCGCCTCCACTGAACTCATAATCTCGCTCGTATCTTGCATCCCATATGTATCGATCACCGTGCGAATCGTTTCCATGATTTGTTCATTTGCCTCATGGCCATTCACCACCTGATCAACTAACTCCACCACATGCTGCGCCTCTTCAGTCACATCAAAATTTTGCAGTCGTTCTTTGCGGCGCAAAAATAGCAAATCATTATCCACATCCTTACTGAATGCCCCGTAGGGAAAACGAACAAATTCCCAATGCAAGCCTTTGAATCCTTTCCCCAACATTTGCAACTCTGCAAGAAATAGCAACTGTTGGAGTTTCACGTCACTCATCAATCCCATGGATTGGGTCAAATGCAAGGTATAGATAAGCAAAGCACGATCACTGGTCACTTCCAAGGGTATTCGCATAGGACTCCACGTTCCTCAGACCAAGTCATCAAAAAAAATTCTTGACCAAATTCACATCTTGAGGTTTAATACCTCTTCTCAATTTCAGGGACAATCCGGCCATGCCCAAACCCGTCAAAGAACTTGAATTGCTCCAACAGCATCTCACCAAACACAGCCTCAAGCTGACCCGTCAGCGAGAACTTATTCTAACCACGTTCCTGAAAATGGAGCATGTCACAGCGGAGCAGTTATATCACATCTTGGCAAAAAAAGACCCCCATATCGGCCTAGCCACGATCTATCGTACCCTCAAACTCTTTTGCGACACCGAAATAGCCCAAGAACGCCATTTCGGAACCCAAACGCAGTTCGATAATGTGTCCCACAAAGGCCATCATGATCATTTGATTTGTACGGGATGCGGGAAAATCGTGGAATTTAACAATTGTCAAATCGAAGACCTGCAAGAAGCCGTGGCCAAAGAAAATGGGTTTACCATTCAAACTCACAAATTAGAACTCTACGGTCTCTGCGCCACCTGCCAACCCGCTTAATTTATATCATCCTCACCTCCACTCGACCTACTTTCCCTTTCATACATAACTCGTAATCTTGCTCCACGGTAAAGATTCATAGTAAGATATGAATTATGAAAATGATTATTCAAATCGTTAGAAAATTCCCATATTCCCAGTATGGTGCCTTTTTATTTGCGGTTATAACCCTGAGTTTCAGCCTCATAACCGAGCAAACGGTGTTAGCGACAGACTCAGTCGTAGTATATTCAGGACGTGCTGAACGGTTGATTAAACCCGCTCTAGATCATTTTCAAAAAACAACGGGCATTACCGTACAACTCCTGACTGCCGGGAGTACGGAACTCGTGAACCGGCTACGTGCGGAACGAGCTCGTACCCCGGCTGATGTCTTTATCACGAATGAGGCCGGAGCCCTGGAATTGGCCCGCAGCCTTCAATTGTTGCAACCCATTCTCCTTCCTGAGATCGAAACCACAATCCCCGCAGCCTTCCGTGCTCCAGACAATAGTTGGATTGGACTATCGGGTCGGATTTGGATGATTGTGTATAACACTCAGAAAATCAACCCGTCAGCCATCAACTCGCTTCTTGACCTTGCCAAACCGGCGTGGAAGGGGAAGCTTGCCATCCCAACGGCGAATAGCGAATATTTACAGGCCGGGGCATCCATGGTATTGGCAGCCAAAGGCGAGAAGATTTCCCTAGAATTTCTTAAAGGTATTCGTGACAATGCAGGCAACGAGGTGTATGGCAAAAATCGACAAATCGTGGATGCAGTGGCGAAAGGAAAAGTCGCCGTCGGCATTGTCAATCACTATTATATTTTTCGCCATTTAGCAAAAGACCCCACGGCCCCGATCGCCCCTTTGCTCACCGACCAAGACGAAGGAGGTATGGGGGCGATTATGAATGTCGCCGGGATTGGCCTCACAGCCCATGCCAAGCATGTGTCTGCGGCCAACCAGCTGATTGCATTTTTGATATCTTCAGCGGGACAAAAGATGTTTGCAAGTATCAATAAGGAATATCCGGTTAATCCTTCCATCAAGGCAGACCCGGTGTTACCACCCTCTTCGTCATTTCGTGCCTCTGGTATCCCCCTGACCAGGTTAGCGACACTCCGTGAACCCATCATACAAGAGATTGAACACTTGGGCCTTCGCTAACCCTTCAGGAGCCTGTCCGAGATTAGACTGATCTACTGCGGTTGCGCCGGATTTGGCCAGATTTTCCGATCCTTTTCGTTTAATAGTCACCACTATTCGCCTCAAATGATCGAAAAATCTGACTCAAACCAGCACAACCTCGTGACGATCGCTAATCTCGGACAGGCTCCTAGCTTTTTCAACATGGGCCGCCAATTTCCTCTGACTCCTTTGTCGATGATGGCATTGGGGATCGCCAGCGTTCTGACATTTCCCCTGGTGTATGTCACCTATTCAGCCCTCACCGGTGATCTCTCGATCGTGCAACGGCTTTGGTCCACTCGCCTTCCGGAATTACTCACGAACACAATCTCCTTGGCAATAGGCGTGTCGGTCACGACCCTGACTCTGGGCATCTCTACAGCCTGGGTGGTGACTCGTTATCAGTTTTGGGGACGAGGATTTTGGGATTGGGGGTTTGTTTTGCCTTTGGCCATCCCCTCGTTTGTGCTCGCCTATGTCTACACGTATTTACTTGATACGGCCGGACCGGTGGAACAAACCTGGCAGTGGCTCACCAACTCCGATTCCCGCATTCCCTCACCCTATAGTTTCACCGGTGCTCTAGTCGTGATGACGTTAAACACCTTTCCCTATGTCTATTTGCTGGCCCGGGCGGCCTTTCAAAATTTCAATCTATCCTTTGAAGAAGCCGCACAAGCCACCGGTGCGGCTCGCTGGGAAACGTTTTTTCGAGTCTCCCTCCCGCTCATTCGTCCGGCCCTTGTCGCAAGCATGTTTTTAGTTGTCTTATACGTCGTATCGGATTTTGGTGCCGTTTCTTTGTTGCGGTTTCAAACCTTCACTTATGCCATTTACCAACAAATTACAGGCAGATTTGATTACCAATCCGCCTCTTTGTTGAGCCTCTTGTTAGTGGCCTTTGCTCTGATTTTTCTATTTGCCGAACGATGGTTCCGGAAGCAAAGCCGTTTTTATCAAACATCCGGTCGAGTCCGAACGGCCACACCCAAACCCTGTTCCTTTCCCAAGGGCATCGGGATTAACCTCGCATTTTTAATAATTTTTTCGGCGGCCTTCGGCCTTCCGGTTCTACTCCTTATCCAATGGACCTTCACCGCATGGACGAACGGAGAATTAGGGTCCTCCTTTGGAAGTTATATCTGGAATAGCTTGTTTCTTTCGGCCATTGCGGCCACGGCAGCCCTGGCCTTGGGAACACCACTGGCGTATTTGGCATACCGGATTCCCACTAAATTCCATCTAGCCTGTCTCCAAGGAGCATACATTGGGTACGTATTACCCGGACCGGTCGCGGCCTTAGCCCTACTCATGGTGTTCACCGACATACTGCCGTTTTTGTATGGGACCGTTCTGGTTCTCATCTTGGCCTACCTTGTCCACTTTTTGCCAGCTGGGCTGCAAGCCATGGAGTCGGCACTGCAACAAGTCAATCCTAATTTAGAAGAAGCTGCGCGAAATTTAGGTGCAAAAGGGATTCGCACGTTTACGCAAATCACCTTTCCCCTGGTACGCAAAGGGTTTTCTGCCGCATGGTTGCTCATGTTTCTGCTCTGCATGAAAGAACTGCCTGCGACCTTACTGTTGCGGCCCATAGGATTCGATACATTGGCCGTCCGCGTTTGGTTGGAAGCTAGCGAAGAGCTCTATCAGCTTGCCGCCCCGCCTGCTCTGCTGATTGTGCTTCTCACGATCCCTGCCGTTTTTTTATTGTCGAAAGGGAATTGGCAGGCGAGGTAAGCCCGAGTACAATACCCCATAATCATAGTCCTCTAGATTGGAATTTTATCCAAAATTGGGTTGCCGCCGTGTCTTCTTTCGCCGACATACCGACTACGTCTTCAACCGAAGAACCTATTCTGGCTATTGACAAGATCACTTGCGGATATCATCCGAATACGCCAACGGTTCATGAACTTTCTCTTCTACTCCCACCCGGACAAATTCTCTGTCTGTTAGGGCCATCCGGCTGCGGCAAAACCACGACACTGCGCGCCATTGCCGGTTTTGAAAAAATTTCGGCCGGAGAGATTCGCTTACAAGGCCAGATCATCGCATCCCAGTCTGTACACATTGCTCCCGAGAAACGTCGAGTAGGGATGGTTTTTCAAGAATATGCGCTCTTTCCACATATGTGCGTATCGGAAAACGTCGCGTTTGGGCTGTATCACTGGAGTACTTCTGATCGCCAAGCCCGTGTCCAGGCTTTGTTGGAACTCGTGGGATTACTAGGTCTGGAAGGTCGTTTCCCCCACGAACTCTCCGGCGGACAACAACAACGAGTGGCTATCGCTCGCGCGTTAGCACCCAAACCCATCATGCTCTTACTCGATGAACCGTTCAGTAATTTGGATCCGGAGATGACGATCAAAATGCGGAAGGAGCTGTATCGGGTCCTACGACAGACACAGACCACGGCTATTCTCGTTACCCATGATCATGATGAGGCCTTTGCCATGGCCGATCGGGTCGCAGTCATGCAAGATGGAGTCTTAGTGCAATGCGATACGCCGGAAACAATTTATCAACAACCCTCCTGTGCGTTCGTTGCGGAATTTATTGGGCAGGCAAATACCATCCCCGGTATCATTAAAAATGGGCAAGTCGAAACGGAAATCGGGACGTTCCCT
>QIDY01000027.1 GCA_003228495.1 Nitrospirota bacterium | reverse complement strand
CTCGGCCGCTTTGGATTGGTTCCAGTTACTGCGGCGCATGGCCTTCCCCAAGATGTGCGTGCTAAATCGTTCAATGGCATCGTGATAGGGAAGATTGTCAAGGACCTCCAGCTCATCTTGGCTTCCACCGAGTCCGAGCAGTTCCGTTGTAATTTCTTCGTCCACGCCCAACACGACCGCCCGGGCAATGGCATTGTCGAGTTCTCGAATGTTGCCGGGCCATGAATAGCACCGCATGGCTTCAACGGCGGTTTTGGAGAACGTGCGTTTGTGCCGGTTCATTTCCCGAACATGGCGCTCTAAAAAATATTCGGCAAGGGGAATGATATCCTCGGGGCGGTCACGCAGCGGCGGTAAGGATAAATTCACAACATTGAGTCGAAAATAAAGATCTTCTCGAAAGGTGCCGGCTTTGACCCCTTTCTTCAGATCTTTATTGGTCGCCGCGATGATCCGGATATTTACACGAATGAGGCGTGTTCCACCTACGCGAGGGAATTCATGATCTTGTAACACCCGCAATAATTTCGCTTGCAGACCGATCGGCATGTCTCCAATTTCATCCAGGAAAACCGTGCCACCATCTGCCACTTCAATTTTCCCTTTTTGCAACGTGTCGGCCCCTGTGAACGCGCCTTTTTCATGGCCGAAGAGTTCATTTTCGAGAAGGGTTTCGGTCAAGGCCACACAATTGATGATACTGAACGGCATCTCACCCCGTTCACTCCAGCGGTGGATCGACCGGGCAAAGAGCTCTTTCCCGGTTCCGCTTTCTCCCAATAGCAAGACCGTGGCATTTGCCTCGGCGGCTCGTTTGGCTAGTTGTACCGTGGAACTGACTTGCGGACTCTCTCCCACGATTTGGCTATACCGGCTTTCGACCTCTGTCCGTAATGACGCGACCTGCCGGCCCAATGCCTCACGCGCAAAGACTTTTTTAAACACGAGAGACAGGTGATCCACTTCAATGGGCTTCGTAAGGAAATCGTAGGCCCCGGCTTTCATCGCCTCGACCGCTTTGGAAATGGTGCCATGCGCCGTCATGACGACGACCGGCAAGGGCAGACTTTCTCCTCCGCCAAATCCTTCCGGCTGACTCTCCACCGTCTTTTTGGCATTCAGTTTTCCCAATTCCTGAAGTACTTCTATGCCCGTCATTATCGGCATTTCCAAATCCAGCAACATGAGATGAGGAGAGTGCTGATCGAGTTTGGCCAGCGCCTCCTTGCCGTTTGACGCGGCCACGGTTTCATAACCCAGGGCGTCTAAGCGATCGGTGAGCATGAGCACAATGTCCGGCTGATCATCGACAATCAGAATTTTCTTTTTCATGGGTCTCCTCTGGTGAGCCCACATCGGCTCGTTGCAAGTCTATAAAGACGTCGACATATTTCATCGTCCGAGCCCTTCCAGCACGGCGGCAGCTACCAAGGGAACCATCAATTCATGATGGCCGATCAGGCTATACCCTTTCCCGCCTTTCTGCGTCGGGCGTTTGACGACATTGGTCAAGGGGCGATAGTGGGGGAGAAAATCCATGTTGACGGTGGTGATGCGTTTGAGCGCGTGTCCGAGATTCCGTCCTAAGGTGACCGTTTTTAAAAAGACTTCGGGCAGGAACACCGCCGAACCCAGATTGATATACACGCCGCCTTCCATTTGCGAGACCAGCGCAGCCAGCTTACGAAAATCCAGCAATGAGGTCCCACCAATCGCTTCCCCATTGGCGTTGGGATGCATATGAATAATGTCGGTCCCGATGGCCACATGCACCGTAACCGGAATGCCCAATTGCACACCTTCTGCCAGCAGACTCGAACGCCGATTCGGAAACTGTTTGGAGTGGGAAGTGATATAGCGACCCACGGCTTCGCCAAGTCCCAAACCCTTTTGCCATCCTTTCACGATCGCCTCATTGAGGATACGGCCCGTGTCTTCCGCCATCCCAAACCGCCCGGAATCAATTTCAGCTTCGACTTCTTCCGACGTGTGTCCTTGATAGGCCAATTCAAAGTCATGAATGATAACCGCGCCATTCATCGCTATAGCCGTAATCACGTCTTTTCGCATCAGATCGACTAAGATGGGATTGAGCCCGACTTTCGTGGGATGGGCCCCCATCCCCAGGATTACCGGCTTCTTCTTCCGCCGGGCTTCGATAATCGCTGCGACCACCGCCTGGAAGGTCTGCCCCGCCAAAATATCCGGAAGGGTGGCGAGAAACTTCCGGAACGAGCCTCCGCGACGCCAGGGGGAAGCTCCATCGGCCATCTTTACTTTGGAATGCCGCGTACGAAGGGGATAGGTGCGAAGCCGAGCAAGATTCAGCTTGGGCCCGATCGTGGAAGGAGATGGATTAGTCCTGGTCGCCAAAGAGTCGCTCTTCTATCAATTCGCACAACACATGGCCGAGTGTAATATGACATTCTTGGATTCGAGCCGTGACCGAGGAAGGAACACTAAAGCAATAATCAACGAGATCTGCCAGTTTGCCGCCGGTTATGCCGGTCCAGCCCACGGTTACCAAACCCCGATCATGGGCCGCTTCCACGCCACGAATGACGTTTAACGAGTTCCCGCTCGTGCTGATGGCAATGGCCACATCGCCCTTGCGCCCATGCGCCTGAATTTGTCGGGAGAAAATATCGGTATAATCATAATCATTGGCGATGCACGTTAGAGCGGCCATGTCGGTGGCCAGCGCAAGGGCAGGCAGAGGATCTCGATCACGATGGTACCGGCCCACAAATTCCGCCGCAATATGTGAGGCATCCGTCGCACTCCCGCCATTGCCAAAGAGCATGACCTTTTTGCCGTCTCGGAATGCCCGGATCAGCAATTGCCCCACTTCCACAACACGCTCGGCATGTGTACGGATGAACGCATTTTTGACCTCCGCACTTGTTTCGAACGCTGCAACGACAGCCTCAATATCCATGGGGTCGGATTCTATCAGGATACGAGCGAAATTTCACATACGGGAATGTTGAAAAAAGCCGCCAGCGGCGTTCTCGCCCTTTTGCCGTGCTCACGTACTGAGCGTACGCTCCGCGCGTCAAAAGGGCTGCGGCCTTGCTGGACGGACTTTTTTGACCATTCCCCTTGGCTGCTGGCATCGGTGGCACCTGGGGCTTTACGTGCCATGGGAGCGAAATATTCAACAGCTCCCATACCTAAGGAATGAAACATCTCTCGGGTTGACCGGTTTTCTTGCCGGTCTCTTTGGGCTAATGATATAGTCCCTCCCATTGTGAGTGCCCATATGCCCACCAAAGCACTCCTTCTTGCTGTTCGAAACGATCCCACTCCTACTATTTCTATTTTGCAGCAACTCCAACCGGAGATGGTCTGCTTTTTTCTAGAAGAGTCCTCAAAACACGTGGTGGAATCTGAGGTGCACCCTGCCCTCTCTCAAATGCCGAAACGCTGGGATTGGATTCTCACACCTGATACTGAAAGTTTTCCCGCCTGTCACAAAGTTTTGGCACAAGGCTTAGGCCCTCTTTTAACGACATGGAATGTCACACCGGGCGAATTGGCTATTGATTTAACAAGTGCCTCTCCTGCCATGGCATCGGTTATGACGTTGGTGGGTTTTCCTTTTTCCACGAAAGTTTCGTTCATCCCTACTGATGTATCTCAAGAAGAACCCGCAGGTTCTTCCTCTTCGTCCGACACTTCAGAAAATCCTTGGGATGAAGAGGCGCCAAGAATTCGCCAAGAGGCCTGCGATGTGTTCAACCTTGGATGGCATGAAGCGGCTGCACGCGCTTTTCACACCTTGGAACATCGCGTCAGCGGAGGTTTGAAGCCCTTCTATCGAGCCTTGGCAGATGTCGCGCACGGCTATGGTCTTTGGGAACAACTGCTGTATCGCCCCGCATGGGAAAAACTCAAAAGTGGGGTCAAAGCCTTGGAACTGGCTTCCGTGTGGGGCGGGCCGCCGGGAATGGATCGTATCATCAAAGTGCTCAAAGGCAACGCGCGATTTTTGGAATCTATCGTCTTGGATGCCAAGGAGATTAAACCTTCGATCACTCTGGATCTGCTGGCCTGGGCGAAACGACGGGGAGATCGAGGACGCGACTTTGAGATGGCCACTCGCGTGCTCTTGCGTGCGCTGGGGGCGGCGGCGCAATGTCAATTGTCTGTCCGCTACAGATTGAAAAGTTGGGATATCAATGTTGAACAACTTCCCAAGGACATGCAGGACACTTGTCGCAACTGCTATCTCAACGAGATTGATGGAAAATATCGGCTGCCGGTTCAGGCCCAGTTTCAGGCGTTGGCGGGATTAGGCGATCCCATGGGCCAGCACTTTGTGACCAATTGGCCAAAAATGAAATCGTTGTTCGATGCCGCAGATCATGCCATTCTTGGCTATGGTTTTGAATCGCTGAAAGCCGAACGGTTCCACCAACTGTTTGAACTAACCATGAAATTGACCGGTACCGTCGTTTCGGACCTTCCCGTCTTTCCAACCTTGAAGTTCTAAATGAACATACCCGATTCCATGGAAGTCCGGATTTATTATGAAGACACGGATTGCGGGGGCGTGGTCTATTACGCGAACTATCTCAAATATTTTGAACGCGCGCGGACGCATTTCCTGGAGGAGCATGGCCTATCGGTCAGTGGACTCATTCAGCAAGGAACGGAATTTCGCGTGACTAAAGCGGAACTGGCCTATCGGTCCGCCGCCATGTATGGCGAAACTTTAATTGTGGACACGTCTGTCTCAGCCGATCGGCGAATCTCCATGACGTTCTCACATGTTATTCGAGAACGTTCGAGCCAACGCCTTGTCGTGGAAGGCTCTGCCACCCTCGTGGTTGTGGATTCCCATGGGAAAATCAAACGCATTCCCCCACCTCTCCTAAAGGCCTTGGATATCTCGGTTGACGCCCGGCCTTCCTCAAGCTGACTTGCTCTTCTTGACCTGCCGTGCCACAGAACCCGCGCCAACAAGGAAAGCTTCTTTTCATCCCTTCCTTACCGTTTGCCGAAGCCTTGGAGCTGCAACAGGCGCTGCTCGTTCAACGGTACGAAGACCGGCAACCCGACACCCTGATCCTCACGGAGCATGAACCGGTATTGACCTTGGGTCGGACAGCAAAGCCCGAACATTGGGAACCGCATTGGGCGCAACTGAAAGACCAAGGGATACGTATGCATCGGATTAATCGAGGCGGCTCCGTTACCTATCACGGTCCCGGGCAGATTATTGGGTATCCGATTCTCCGACTACGAAAATTTTGTCCCGGCCCGAAGGTGTATGTGCAGAAACTGGAAGAGGTGTTGATTCGTACTGTAGCAGAGTGGGGCATCGTGGGCTGTCGGCATGAGTCGTTTCGTGGGGTGTGGATTAACACAGGGGAGGGGCATCCTGAAAAAGTCGCCTCTATCGGTGTGCGAATTTCTCAAGGCGTTACAATGCATGGATTTGCTCT
>QIDY01000086.1 GCA_003228495.1 Nitrospirota bacterium | reverse complement strand
AAAAGATAGGCGGTGGTTTCTGCATGCATGAGACGATGTTCAATCGCCACATGAATCATCTCTTCCGGCACGTGATCCAATGCACGATCCACCTCCAATCTGACACGTGTATTGTAACGTTGCACTTCATCGAGTCTCGGCCAATCGGAAGGACTATCCGTTGGAACATGACCGACAGCTGGGTCAATACCCGCTTCAAATAATTGATCAAATGTCTCATGAAAAGCTGGAAGATCTAAAGTCCAGCGACAAAGTTGATTCCAATCGAACGCTTCTATATGTCCCAAATAAAAAATCAGGCGATGGCGTTCGGGAATGGATCGTTCATACATTGCCTCAGGATCCATCAGAGCAAACATGCCGTCTGTTCGCCGACGGGCTTCTTCCAATTCCTGTTGAAGACTCGCTCGTTCCATGATCATGTCTCAACCTCACACATAAAAAAAAGAACAAATGGTGTCTTCATTCACAAGAACTCACCACTAACGGTGATGGCTGTACTATACCGAACTTGGATTTTTTCGAAAAGTTCAAAAACCCCCATTTCTACGACAAGCCACCAAGGACATCACGAAATCTGAAAAACTCGGGCTTGCATTTCAGGCGACTAGCCGCTCCTGTGGTTCCTTGCTATCCTGACTTGAATCATCATGCATAGGATATTCCCATTTCCCCACTTCCCCCTCCCTCAGATATGGAAAGTTTTTCATGAGCACTTGGGAACTTGAAGCGCGCCAGATCAGCAAACAATTTCCCGATGGCACGTGTGCTCTTCAGGACATTGACTGGAGAGTGCAGAAGGGAGAAACCATGGCATTGATCGGGGAAAGTGGGTCAGGCAAAACCACGCTCTTGCGATTATTGAATCGGCTTGTTGAGCCGTCATCCGGCACCATACTCATTCAAGATCGTCCCGCAAAAACTCAAGACCCCATTACCCTTCGTCGACGACTGGGCTACGTCCCTCAAGATGGAGATCTGTTTCCGCACTGGACGATTCGACACAACGTGTGCTTGGTGCCGCAATTGCTAGGCTGGACCACCGACCAACAACGTGATCGACTCAACACCTTATTGACGCTTGTCAATTTAGATCCGGCACAGGTCGCGGATCGTTACCCCATCGAATTATCCGGCGGACAACGCCAACGAGTGGCGGTCGCCAGGGCGTTGGCGGCTGATCCCGCTATTGTCTTGCTTGATGAACCCTTTAGCGCCTTGGATCCCCTCACTCGGCATGAATTACAGGAACAATTTCTTTCCCTAAAAACACAGCTCCACAAAACCATGGTCCTGATTACCCATGACATATCGGAAGCCTTTCGCCTCGGTGATCGCATCACAGTGCTGAAAGACGGGCGCATTCATCAAATAGGAACCTCACAGGCACTCATTGACACACCGGCCACACCCTATGTGGCCTCGCTTGTCCAGCATCACTTAGGGCTTGAGAGAAAATAACTTGGACATGTCGCAGTCAATATTCGGACCATCTTTGAATGCGCCTCAATCGAAAAATCCTCACCATAGCTCTGCTATGCCTCAGGTTTTTCTCAATCGTTCCGTCCAAATCTGCCCCAAATCTTGTTGCGAATGTGCTCAAGGTATTTTCTCTCAAGCCCTCAGCATGACCACATCCACATGAAACGCTGGCTTTCTTACACACATAACGTTCGAGCAACGCACGTAGGATTATTAGGGCGAAGCCTCCTGAGAGTATTGGTGTTCTTGATCTGGGTAAGTCCGCTTCTGGCTTCCCCCAATACGACCATCGTCGTGGGCTCTAAAAATTTCCTGGAGAACCGACTCCTCGCAGAAATGTTTGCGCAACTGATTGAAGCCCAAACAACATTACAAGTGGAACGACGCCTCGGACTTGCCGGAACGCAAGTCTGCTTTGAAGCGTTAAAGACGGGGGGAATAGACCTGTATCCCGAGTACACGGGAACAGGGCTCGTAACCATTCTTGGCGAACAACCGATGCGCGATCCGGCAGCCGTCTTAAACCACGTGCGTACAGAATTTCGTAAGCGATGGGATCTCTGGTGGCTGGCGCCACTGGGGTTTGAAAATTCCTATGCGCTTGCGCTTCGCCGTGATCGTGCACAAGCTCTGGGACTCCGGACCGTGTCTGACTTGGTTAAGGTTGCGCCCACGTTGAAAGCCGCATTTGGTTATGAGTTCATCCAACGTGCAGATGGCCTGCCAGGACTCAAAAAATTGTATGGTCTGCAATTTCGCGAAGTGGTCGGCATGCAACAATCGCTAAAATATCAAGCCACGAACAAAGGGGATGTGGACCTATTGGATGTGTATACCACCGATGGCCGTTTAGCAGTGTACGACTTTGTGGTATTGGAAGATGACCGCCAATTCTTCCCGCCTTATGACGCCACCGCTCTTGTGCGAGGAGCAACCCTGGAACGGCATCCTCAACTGGGACAGGTACTCAGCTTACTAACCAATGCCCTCAGCCCTGCACGCATGCGTGAATTAAATCTTCGCATTCAAGAACAAGGCGAAGCGATATCCCAAGTTGCCTATGACGCATTACGGGATCTCCACCTGGTCAAAGAAGAACACCAACCAGCCACAGCAACATTAAAAGAATCGACGTCTTTCGTATCCTATATGTGGGAGCGACGAGCAACGTTGATGGTTCGGACCGGAGAACATTTGGGGCTGGCCGGCACGGGTTTACTACTGGGCATTATGTTGGCCATTCCACTAGCCTTCATACTTGAGCGCTGGCGAAAGGGCGCGGAAGCCATAATCCGTGCCATCGGCATGTCGCAAACCATTCCCTCGATCGCATTGCTGGCATTTATGATTCCGCTCTTTGGCGTAGGGGTGCTCCCGGCCATCATGGCTCTGTGGATTTATTCTCTGTATCCCATTTTGCGCAATACCTTTTCAGGATTGCGCGATGCCGCGCCAAGCGTGGTCGAAACCGGTCGGGCACTCGGAATGACCGAATGGCAAATCCTTCGATCTGTTCGCCTCCCACTGGCGGCTCCCACGATCATGGCCGGCATCCGGACGTCCGCAATTTGGACCGTGGGTACCGCAACTCTCGCGGCCTTTATCGGAGCCGGAGGATTAGGGGTGCCAATTGTTGCAGGGCTACAATTAGCGGATGTGCATCTTATTCTTTCGGGAGCCTTACCTGCCACCATTCTGGCTCTTGTTGTCGATAGCCTGTTGGGGTGGATTGAACGACTCCTACGACCACGAGGCTTGGAAACCTCCCAATAAATCAAGGACTACCTATTCCCTGTCCCGTTTCGTTCATTCTGTCTAATCGATAGCATCACTCACCCATTAGTTGCATCAATGAGTGATGATCGGTATAGTGTTTTAAATTTTTGGATACCTCATATTTTTGTTCTCGCCATCCGTTTTGTTGCACCTTTTCCCTTCTCAAGTCGAATGCCGTTATTCCTTTTTTTGAAGTTAGCTGACACGTTCATCACAACCCAGCGATAGATTTATTCATTCAACACTGTTTGTACGTTCTGGAACCAGGGAGGAGTGAATGGACTCAAGAACTGAGGCATCGATTACGATTGACGCACCTATCACCCGAGAAGATCCCGACACACTTCGCAATATCGTGAAGACAGGCCTCCTAGGGAATCCAAGAACCTTGCCTTCCAAATTATTTTACGATGAGCGCGGGTCTACCCTCTTCGAGCAAATTTGTGAGTTGCCTGAATATTATCAAACGCGGACCGAACACAAATTGCTCGCCACCTGGGCGGATGAAATCATCGCGCTCAGCGGTGCCGAGGAATTGGTCGAATTAGGTTCGGGCGCCGCGACCAAAACCCGCATGTTGTTGGATGCAATGGAACGCGCAGACCAATTACGCTATTTCGTTCCATTCGATGTGGATGAAAGTATTGTCCGGCGCGTCTCCGAAGAACTGGCACAGGAATACCCCGGAATTCAGATCCATGGCGTTGTCGGGGATTTCCTTGTACACCTGGAACATATTCCAGAAGGCGGGAAGCGTCTTGTGGTCATTCTCGGCGGCACAATCGGCAATCTTCCAACCATACCAGCGGAAGAATTTCTCACGACAGTGAATGCTGAAATGGCTTCGGAAGATTTTTTCTTATTAGGCCTCCAACTCATTACCGACCCCAGACGTTTGGAAGCTGCCTATAATGATCAACAAGGCATCACGGCAAAATTCAACAAGAACATTCTCCGAGTCCTTCGTAACCAACTAGGGGCCCAATGCGATTCAGATAATTTTGACCATGTGGCGCGTTACAATCCGGACGCCCATCGTATTGAAATGTGGCTGCGATCTTCTCAAGATCAAACCATAAATATTCCAGATCTTGCCCTTTCCGTGGCGATCAAAAAAAACGAAGAGATTCGCACCGAACTCAGCACAAAATATGACCGTCCCCTGGCAGAAAACCTTCTGGCCACATCGGGCTTTGAGTTAGTCAAATGGTACACCGACCGGGACCAACTCATCGGCCTCGCGTTAGCCCGAAAACCATAACCTACAAACAATCCCTTTCGCCCCGCTTTTCTCTGGTGGCGATTATCTTTTCTTGAAAACAAGAACATCGATGATCTACTTTAACATCGCGGGGCTTTCCCCATTCAATCAGGTCGTGCAGCAAGAGGTCGCGACCACCCTCGAACAATTTAGCCAACTCCTCTATTCTGAAGAGGGTATTCACTATTATCGAAAAACCACACAAGGCTGCCGCCGACAACTGGCTCAATGGTTACATATAGCAGATGCACGACACATTGCCTTTGTACCGAATGCCACCACCGCCAGTTGGCTCGTTTTATCTCGCATCCATTGGAAACCCGGAGACCACGTCCTCACCACAACCCATGAAAACTCTACAGTGCGTAAAGAAATCTTGGGATTACACACTCGCGGTGTTCAGGTACGTACCCTTGACCCGAAATCCCCCACTGAATTGGAAGCTGAGATTGAACATATTCTAGCGTCCACACAGGTTCGAGCAATCGTCATCAGTCATGTCTCACATATCGATGGACGCATTTTCCCCATTGAACGCCTCTATCAACTTACTCAGAAATATCGCGCACTTTTGATTGTTGATGGCGCCCAAGCTGTGGCCCATATCCCCGTAAATTTTCATGATTGGCAACCAGACGCCTACTTTTTCCCCGGACATAAATGGTGCGCGGGACCGATGGGGACAGGAGCACTCATTCTTGGAAAGCAATTTGCAGAATACGGTGAAGTACGCAGTGATAGGGGACAAGAGAGCAGCGATCCCCTTTGGACAGACTTTGAAATAGGAACTCAGAACATTGGGTTGATCGCCGGCTTTGCCAAAGCCTGCCTGATTAAACAACAGGATGAGCTCAAGATCGCTACACTGGAAGCCTTCCGAACGGAAGTTCGACAGGAATTATCGAAAGTTTCCGGGCTCAGAATTTTGGAATGGGATGGGCCTCATAGTCCCGGAATCTTGTCATTGACCTGTCTCGGAAAGCAGACCAAAGCACAACTCCAAGCCAAGTCGCACGACATATCCTGGAAGACATTCCAATTCCTCAACAATCAGGAACAAACAGGGATTCGCCTGTCTTGGTCCACTAACACTCCAGAAACAGATGTAAAATCTCTTCTCACTTTTTTTCAGAATATGTCTTGAGAAAGCAGGGAAGTCTAATAGGTGAGAAGGGAAAAAAGAAGGCCATCCGGAAATTGGAGGGCCTTCTTTTTTTTTACCATAATTCTTAGGGTTGAACTAAGACAGTAACCGAGGCCGCAGTCCAATCTGAAACGGTCTGTTGAACGGGCATGGCTTGAAGAGGATCTACGGTTTCAGATGCATAAGGCACACCAGGATCGTACCCCGAATCTTGCTCACCACCTTGAACACCACCGGCATCCGCATACTGCGGAATCGCATCTCCGGGATATGGCCTTTCGGTAGATTGGGTGTTCTCATAGGCCGCAGGCTCAACCATCGCCTCGTCCGGAACGGTAATCAGTCCTCGCGTCATCCCGCCAATTAATTCATTCCTGAGACTCACCAATTGCGCCATCGGTTTCCCAACAATCACGCCTTGGTTCAATCCAGATTGCCCTGAGGAGCCCACCGACTGCCGAATGCGGCTGGTGAGTTGACGGTCAGTACTGGCAAACACCCGAATCGTGTCCACGCCCGGAGGATTGGCGTAGTCCCAATGAAAGCCTGCACGATTACCACCCTTTAATGAATCCGGCAAAAGAATCGAACGGCCGGCTCGCACAAACCCGTCAGCATAGAAATTTTGATTTTGGTACGGATTCGGAAACAAGACATTCACATTGCCCTCGGCATCCACATCCACAATCGTAATGTAACAATCCGTATCGGTCGTTACTTCCAGTTGCAAGCTGTTTGATAAGGCCCGGGCTTCACCAGCCCGGCGGATACGATACACCGGAGCTTCCATTCTATCACTCACAACTGCAATCCCTCGTTGACCCACCTGCACCACACGTACATCCAAATTGATTTGGCTGGCAGGATTCTCGAGAGCCAGCAATTGCGACGCATTGCGGGACTGCACTAACACCTGGGCCATAGGATCAAGCGCCTTGGGATTCGCAGAAATGGGCAAGGACAAAATTTCTTTTTCACCATCGGCGCTATACACATGCCATGTCTGGTCCTTGGCATCCACGAGAAATCTGGCAAACTGATCAGCGCCGACAAACTGAATTTCACCCAACTTATGTTGTAAGACTCGCTTGAGATCTTTGGCTTGTTCTGACGGTACATTGAGAAGACGAACCGGAATGCGTTGCGATTGGGGAGCCGGAGCAATCATGATCGCCCGTCCCTTATCTGTTATCCCCTGGGAATCTCCGGAAAATTTGGCAATCGCATGACCTTCTTGTACCGATTTGACGACCCCAAATCCCTGGGCTTTGGCTGGGTCGAATAACCTTTCTCCATCCGGGAATATCGCCCACACCGAACCGGGATCAGCTCCTAGCGCCACGGCATTTACCAACACATGCTCATCGCCTTTCTGGGCTTGAACAGTAACCCATGATCGTCGTGCTGCTTCTGAATCAGTTTGTGCTGTCGCTTGAGTTTCACCAATGCGGGCAAAGAATGGCTGTTCAATCCGGGCTTTGGACGCTTCCAATTGGGGCTCGGGCATACTGGTTCGGCCAAACTGATTTTGGATTCGCTTGAGTTCGCTTTTCGCTCCAGCAAAAATTTCACGCGTTGAGGCTCCAGTAGGCGCAGCTTGCAAACTCTTAAACAAGGAATGAGTAAAAAATCCGTGATACCGGCCGTCGACGGGACCATCCAACGCCTCTTCATGTGAGGCAGCACCACTAAAAAGCACATAGGAATGTTTGTTGAGAGGAACAATAGCTCGAGCCCTCACGCCACCTTTTTTGTAAAGAGCGACCCGATCGTCGGCTGGAACGGACCGCACTCGCACTTCCAACCCTCGTGTCGCGGTGCCGGAGTGACAGGAATCTAAAACCACCACCCCCTGAGATGTTTTAAGTTGAGATAAGATGGCTTCTAACTCATCATCCGTAATATCGGGCACTCCTTCGGTGCGACCATCGTGAGGCACAATCGTTTCATCTAATTGATCATCAGGTTCGTCCCCATTCAAATCCTGGACTTGCGAACCATGCCCTGAGTAATGAATGTAGACCACATCATTGGGCCCCGCTTCTTGAACAATCTTTTTTAAGGAAGCCAACACCCCCGCCCTTGTCGCCGCCTCGTCTTGGATAATTTCCACGTTGTTGTCCAAAAACCCATAGCGAGATACGAGCACTTGTCGAACCAACTTGATATCGTTCTTAGACCCGGGCAGGCGGGGTAACACTTCATATTTCCCAATACCAATAAGGAGGGCCCGTTTCACGGAAGCATTGGTCGTTGCCCCAAAAGCCGGAATCAGAGCCGCGAACAAGGTCTGACTCAGAAAAACCAGGACAACCAGAAGCAAGAAGAAGCTGGACAGCTTGTTGTGAGTTTTCATGATGAACCTCTTGATCAAATCGAACAATTATTAGTGAATAGTCTATCGAGCTTTGTTTGTTCACTCAACCTTCTGTTGTGAAGTAAGTCTGCATAATGGCTTAAAAGGTTCAAAAACGTTCTTTTTGGCACCCACTCTCAATGCCATCTCAAGGATTCGCGAATTTCTTGTACTATTATATATGTGGCCACCGCACAACGCTCTTGTCTTGTAGGCCCCCCTCA
>QIDY01000370.1 GCA_003228495.1 Nitrospirota bacterium | reverse complement strand
CAAGTAAAAGGACAGGGTTAGGGGGGGGTTAGGGTCAGGTCTAGAATTCATGCAATCGTCAACACGCATGATACCCCTAATGAGGCAATGATGTCGGCCTATGCGACCGGCGAATATGCTCTCACCAGATGACAGGAATTTTCAGCAGACATTTTACCAACCGTGGGCATAGTGTGTGATCGGAACAAGGGGCAGAGAAGCAGGCTATAGATCTAGGCCTGACCCTTATTCCTGATCGTCTCTGCTGCTCAGGCAGGGAACTGTCGGTATCTCCTCACAGAAGACCTGCAATATGACCAACAATTTGATGATGTGCAGGTTATCAACCCTTTCCTACTGTCACCCGCATCTCTTTCAAAATAGAGAAAAGATAGAGAAAAGCCGTGAGGCGTCAAGCGTAAACCGACTGTAGATTTTTTCACCTTACTCCTAACGCCTCACGATCCTGGTCCTGCCCGAAGAGAAGATGGATCCTCGCCGAATACCACGAGGATGACAACCAGAGGATTTCCTTTTCACTCCTCCCTTCCCTCGTCTCACTTTTTTCGCCTCACTCCTCACTTCTTCCTTTTCATTGCTCCCAATTAAGATTGGCTGGTGATTCTCCGACAGATGAAGGAGAGGTATACCCGGCAATATTTGCCAGGACCAGAAATTTGCGAATGTTGTGGCTAGAGCCACATAGAGAGCGTAGAGAAATGTTCGACAAATCCGGAGTCAGGGCAACCAGGGCTGTAATGCGAAGGGTAATTGTACTAGCACAGGCAGGTACGGATCCTCCCACGCCTCACGTCTCACGCCTCACGTCTTCCCCCGGTTTCACGCTTGTGGAATTAATCGGTGTCATGGCCATTTTAGCGATTCTTGCCAGCTTCATTACTCCCAACCTCATCAATCAACTACGAAGCGCCAGACGGGATGCCGAAGATCAACAACTGGCGAATATCGCCCAAGGGATTGAATTGTATCTCCGACAAACCAAGTCTTTCCCAGCGAATCTGGCGGTCCTGAGTCCGAACTATGTGCCGATCTCCTCTGGACAACTCACTAACAACGCCAACGGGTTTCCTCGGTATTACTTCGTCCAACCGAATATTAGTGGATTTACCAACGCGGCTGGGTTAGATCCCGCCGCACTGGCAGATGCCCGTTTTTTGCTCATTAGCGATTTAACGCAAGACCGCAACCTGAATATCAACACTGATGCCTTATTCAACCTAGTCTGGAACTTCGACGAAACCGGATTGCCGGATGTCAAAATCCATCGTGGGCACGTTGGTCATCTGTTGCATCTGCTGAGTCTCTCTGCCGATGGGGCCGGCGGCAGCTACGCCATCGATGGAACTGCCACCGATTCCAGTGGAGGCACACTGGCCTTGCATACTCGTCATCACCTGACCGGGACGACGGTTGAGTTAGACGAAGCCGACCCGTTTGCCATCGGGGGCGCCGAAACACAATTCACGATGACCGGGGAAGCCGGGTATCAATTTGATCCGGATTGTGCAAGCGGATCCCAATGGCGAGTGATTAGTAGCGGGTGTTATGCCCCATAGGAAATCAATCAAACGATGCCTTTATCATTTACGACGATCTCTTCAAAGCAAGGCTTCCGCCCAACAATCTTGAGCCTTTCTGATCTATTTCAAAAGACGTTCTTGCCAAAAGGACTCACTGTTTTGAGTATGAGCCTTATCAATGGTCGGTTTAAAGCCATGTCCATCATAAACGATTCTATTCACCGGAGTTGGGAAAGGCCCGGAGTCATTATGAAATCGGAGGCTCTACGCCAAGCGATTTCCGATGCCATCCACCATACGCAATATCCAGGTACTCACATTGCCGTGTTAGTAGAAGACCAACGATGTATTACCCTTACGCTTCAACTCCCGGCTATGCCCCTCACAGACCTGCTCACCATTCTTGAACGCAAAGCGCAACAAGCAAAAACCTGGGAAGGCCCAGCCGCCTGGCGCTATCGTCTCGGAATGCAAGCGAGGGGCAAACAGAGCGTCCACCTCGAGATTTGGCCACAAAGTCTAATCGATGACCTTATTCAGATTTGTGAGGATCTGGGCTTACATCTTCAACAGCTTGCCTCACTCTCCGCCTTTTCAGAAAGTCAACTGAGCACCTTGCCGGTGGAACCTGGTGAAGCCACCGTTCTTATCAGCATGTTTGAAGGCAAGGTGATGTTTGTCGCCGGGGGAGAAGATGGCACCCCATTCCTCATCCGGCATCTAGCCCCCGCGCAAGATTGGGTCCCTCTAGGAGAGCGGATCGGCACAGAAGTCAATCGGACCATTATGTTCATTATTCAACAACTCAACCTTACTATTCCTCACATTTGGTTTTTAGGTGAAGAAGAACGATTGACCTTAGAGGAGGTTCAACCTCATGTGTCAACACCTATATTACCCTGTCCGGTCAATCCTGATTGGAAATACTGGTTGTGGGTAGGAGCCACGCTCCCCATCAACCTTGCCAATAATTTCACCCCGTCGCATGTACTTCGAGCGCCTTTGCGAAATTTGTTTACTCACACTGTCGCAGCTACGATTGCCGGATTGCTTATTTTCGGCGTGGGCACCGCAGGATTGATTGAAGGCTATTTTTCCAAGAATCGGGACAGCGTCCAGGCGATGACAAACCAGGTTCAGTCTTTTCAACAAGATCAACAGGACTGGAACGGTCGACTGGTCGCTCTACACAACAAGCAGCAATGGGTGCGGACCATTACCAATGCCAAAACACCTTCCCTCGAAGGCCCATTTTTAAGCTATCTAGGGACAATCCTCCCGCCGCAGACGATTCTCTTTAAGGTCTCGCTCAAACGAAGGAATGCCAACTGGGATTTAGAGCTAACCGGAAACACCTCCACAAATTTGTCCGAGACCCTTTTGCTTTTAGAGGAATTTGTCCAACAGTTGGCAGACGGGCCTTACCATGTGACGGTTCATAAAGATTGGCGAGATCAGCTCCTCACACAGACCGCCACTTCATCCATGCAAAAAACGGCAGGCCAACGCTATCGATTCACGATGAAAGGCAACATCGCATGAACCGGATGACCTGGATCAAGATGCCTGATCGTCAACAAATGAAAACCATCGGCGTGACCCTCTTGCTCCTTGGCAGTGTCACATCGGTCATCTGGGTGAGCGCGGACAAATTCTTGCGCATTCAGGACAGCAAAGATCAGATTCAAGCGACAATCGCATTGGAACAGGAAGTTTCACAACTTCGTTCTCAATACCTTGAAGCCAACCCGAAATCACTCGAGGTGGATCTCGAATATGCAGATCAGTTATTGATTCAGAACTTCCCGCACCTCGCACAATGGGCTCAGGGACTCCAACAACAGGGGAAACAGTGGGGCCTCAATATGCAATACCGCATTTTGAAGACCCAGCAGACCCCAGCACCCCTCGAAGGGCTCACGGTGATCCCCATGGAAATCCACGTACTTCCCCACGGGACGCGTAGCGCGTACAGAGCGTACCTTCAGTTCTTACAAACACTCGAGCAGTCTGGACCACGCATCGACATTCAAGAGGTCACCGTCACGGGTGACGGGCAGAAAGCCACAGATTTAACAGTGGGTTTATCGGTATGGATGAAGAAAATCGATTTCACCGAACTTTAAAAAATCCATTCGTGATGATTGGTCTGTGCCTCATTGCAGGCATCGCCGTCTATAGCAACGTCATAGAACCGGCAATGAACTCATCGGCCACACCGTCCATGGCGTTCAACCCATCACCAGCAGTGATGAATCCCGTTGCCCAAATTACTTCACATCAAGCATATGAAGACGAAGCCACACAATGGATCGACAACCCTGATCGAGATCCGTTTGCACCCATGTCGGTGGCCAAATGGTCGAAACCATCTTCAAAACCATCCACGATATCCGTATCTCCTACCCATAGGAACCCCGAGAACCTGACAAATCGACTGACACTGAAAGCCGTGGCTCTCGAGGCTCGACAACGGAGCGCAGTGATCAATCGCAGAGTGGTGCATGAAGGGGAAATGATCGAGGGCTATCAGGTCGTCGCCATCCAGCTTAAAGGCGTTTGGCTCAAACGTCATGGAAAGAAGCAATTCTTAACCTTTGAAACAAACACGACATCCTAATCACAATTTTCAAACTATGGAAAGTCCTCAACCACAGCAGCAACACCTCCTAGGGCTTAGAGAAACGGACAGGTCTCTGCATTCTCGCCCCCATTGTTCCATATTTGCGATCATGGGTTTTACCTTTGTCGGCCTATTGACTCTCTGGGGTTGCACGACGACTGATCGAGAACCGGACATGCCGCCTACGCCCTTTAATACCCTGCCATTGTCTGCTCCATCATCCGGTCCACAAGCCATCCAAACGGCTATCAATCATCCCTACGCCACATTTTCCCTGGAAGATCGAATGTTACTTAGCAGTACTATGGAGAATGCTCCCCCCACCACCCCCGAATTAGGCCCGCTGTATTCGTTTCGCGCACAAGAGTTACCGCTTATCGATGCGTTAGCCCTTTTTGCCCGAAGCAACCAACTCAATATTGTCACCGGGCCAGAGATCAAAGGATCTGTGACTGTGGACGTTCACGACTTGCCTCTGGAACAGGCCATGTCGGCTCTGTTGGAGGCCCATGGATACTATTGGGAACATCACGGAGATCTGATCCAGGTCAAAAAATTCAAAACCTGGACGATGACTGTGGATTACATCCGGCTCGTCCGAGGAGGCAGTGTTCAGAACCGGGCACAGCTCAATTCTGGATCGAGTGGATCGACGGGAGGGGGAGGAGGAGGCTCTCAAGGTAACGGACAGATCACCGTGGAACAAAAAGACGAAATCAAATTCTGGGAAGAATTAGAAGAACAGCTTCACACGCTTATGTCCGACGACGGCCGCTTGGTCGTCAACCGCATGTCCGGCACGATTCAAATAACCGATTGGTATCAACATGTGGATCAAATCCAGCACTTCCTCAAAACCGTGCATAAGGCTTTGTACCGGCAAGTGGAAATTGAAGTCCGCATCTATGAAGTGAACTTGAACGACAATTACAGCTTGGGCATTGATTGGAGCAAGATTAATTTCTATGGGACTTCCGGCAATTTTGCTCTCTCCAATATCATTACAGCCCCATTCGGCGGATTCATCGCCAAAGCCGCGACCACCACGATTTCGTTTGCCGACGGTAGTTTTGATGGCGTCCTGGAAGCCTTGCAGGAACAGGGAGAATTACACGTTGTCTCGCAACCCCGCGTTGTCACGTTGAACAATCAACCAGCCCTTATCAAGGTGGCCACCGACGAAGCCTTCTTCACATCTACGGTGGCACAAGGCACGGCCGGAACGGGCAATATTCCAGGTCTGTTACGGTGGGCCTGGTGCTCTCGGTCACGCCACAAATTTCCGATGATGGCTGGATTATGTTGGATGTGACTCCCATCCTTTCCCGGTTGCGTGAAATACGGGAATCCCCTCTTGGCACCGCCACTGCCCCAGTCTTGGATGTGAAACAATCCTCCGGACTCGTCCGGCTGAGAGATGGAGAAATGGTGATCATTGGAGGATTGATCCAGGAAAATTCCTCCGAAACCGAACGTAAAGTTCCGATTTTGGGAGACATTCCATTCTTGGGAAGATTATTCTCCGGCACCTATACCGCAAAGACCAAAAGTGAATTGGTCATTTTCATTTCTCCGAAGATTGTGAAATCCTCCTTATGACCACACTCGATCTGAGCCTCTGTTATCAAGACTTAGGGCTTACCGAGCCTCCCTTCCGGCTGACACCGGATACGGATTTCTTTTTCCCGGGCAGTCATCACATGGAAGCCCTGAATCACCTGCAATTTGGCATCGCCAGTGGTGGATTCACGATGTTGACGGGGGAAGTAGGCCTTGGGA
>QIDY01000221.1 GCA_003228495.1 Nitrospirota bacterium | reverse complement strand
GGCGGATGGGGCCGTGTCCGTCCCTTCATCGATGATCTGCCAGCCAGCAAAATTGCCATCGGCAAAATCATCCGTGAGCAGGTTGCTGCCGGTCGAAATCTTTTGAATGGAAAAGGTATCGGAAATTGTTTCATTTGCACGCAGATTGCTGACCGTGAGGATGGTGCCATTGACATCTAACAGCACCGATCCAAAATTTACATCCACGCTGACCATTACCGGATGCTCTCCTCCATAGGTGGAGCCAACGGACTTTCCGCCGTGTCCAGCGACCACATAGACCGCCCCGTCGTTGGAACTCAGACCAGGATTTTTTTGATAAGCACCATCACCGGAGGGATCGCCATCACCCGGGTCGAGAATGCGCCCTAGCCCAAGGAGCGTGGAATAATTCGGTGTAACGAAGTTGGGACTCGTGCCAAATCCATAGACCTGGTCCAATAGAAATGATCGCTCATAGAGATGGGAGTGCCCAGACAGGACAAGGTCCACTCCGCCAGCCTCCAGAATACCGAGAGCTTTTTCGCGCATATCCGTAGAGCGCCCCCCGCCATCTGCCCAGCTGTCGGAATCATGTGTGCCTTTAGTATACGGCGGGTGGTGGAAGTAGGCGATGACCCATTCCTGACCAGTTGAATTTAAATCTGTCACCAGCCATTGCAACATCGGATCTGTGACTTCCCGGCCACTGCTCATGGAATCGAGCACAATAAAATGGACATTGGCATAATCAAAAGAGTAGTACGCCTCTGTGCCCGAGGACCCCGTCGGCAAGACATGCGCTTCATAGTAAGGGCCTACCCCAGCTGTAGGAGATTGGCGTACCTCATGATTGCCCATGGTGGGCCAGGTGGAAGTATGTCGAAGTATGTTTTGGTAGATGCCAAAATGATTGGTTGTAAATTCCTCATCGGTGCCATCTTGATAAGCAATGTCCCCCATGTGCAAGAAGAGGTCTGGGGCAGGCGTCTGGGTTAGCATGGCATTCCGGACAGCTATTTGATCCAGAGTGTTAAACCCTGAGTCTCCAACTATCCACGCTCGGAAGGCGGTCGCCGTCCCGACCACGGGAGCGGTGACGAAGAAATGGTCCTCCGTACCGCCGCCTTGCTGTCCACTGGCCCCGGAGCCGACGGCATAGAAATACTTGGTTCCCGGCGTCAAGCCTGAAATTGTGACAATATGATCCGTCACATTGGCATTGGAGGGGGGAATCACAGCCGTTGCCGAGGTCGTAAAGGGCCAGGCTCCCCAGCCTTGGCCCGAGACAGTGCCATATTGCACTTGGCTATCATTAGGAGGAGGTGTGCCACTATCATTTGTCCGCCATACGACAGTCACCGAGGTAGGAGTAACCAACTGGAGATATGGTTCCCGAACAATGGCCGCCGCAGCTGGCAGTACCGAGGTGCAGCACAGCAAGAGGAGGGTGCCAAGTATCAGGATGAAACTTGGTGCTCTGAGCGTAAAAATTACATTCTGGCTCTTGCCATTCACTTGCCCATTGTGCACAATCATTGGGCCTCCAACTTTTTCAACAAGTCATACGCTTCTGTAAAACGAGGCGCGGTTTCCACTGCTAGCCGTAAGTCCTGTTTAGCGGCTTCAAGATCCCCCAAAGCTTGGTAGACTTTTGCTCGTGCCACCCGATGAAGGGCGGTAGGGCGTTTGGCAAAGGCTTGGTTGGCTTCATCAAGGGCATAGGCGCGTGCTTGGGCTCCAGCTTCTGTCTCTCCCATAGCGGCCAATACCTCGGCCCGTCGTAAGTACCACTCGGTCTTAACCGAGGCTGATTCTAACTCTTTATCAATAAGAATGAGAGCCTCTGGGTAGTGGCCTTGAGCGATCTTGACTCGTATGAGTTCTTTGCGAAGAATGCTGGCGTGCCGCAGGTGACTCAGCCCCTCGATATAGCCGGCCGCCGCCGCGTCAAGTTGCCCCAACCCTTCCTGCAGATGGCCACGCGCCAAGTAGAGTTCAACCGTGGGATAGAATTGGAGGGCTGCGGAATAGTCCGCCAGGGCCAAGTCCGCGCGATCGGTGCGGGCATAGAGATGGGCCCGTTCAACTAAGGCCACCACGCGGGAGGGCCCTGATTCCCCTTGTAGATATTGATCGAGAGCCGCTTCTGCCGCATTATCATACCCCAATGCCAAAAGGGTGCGACAACGTTCCAGAGCAACTTGGCGATTTTCGGGATCTAAAAACCAAGCTTGCTCTAGATCCCGCAAGGAATCACTGAATTTTCCGTTGAACCGGTAGAGTCGACCTCGTCGCAGAAGGAGATCCACGTTATCGGGCTGCTCGGCCAGCTCCTGAGTGATTTTCGCAATCTCGGGATCCACATCGGAATGGGCAGCAGTCATCTCAACGAATACCATCGGATACATCACCAGGGTGAAGAAGCAGACGGCGAACACCAAACGCCGGTAACAGGGCACAGCTGGATAAAACCCGATGTCCAAAAACTGCCCGCCAGCCTTCTTGCCTATGTCTATAATTTGGGTAATCCGTTCCATCTTTGACCTCCTTGGCACACTTACTAATGGTGCCACGTCAACTACATGACTCATTTTTTCCGCTTTCATCACAACAAGCATCATTAGTCTTCCTTAAAATTATAGCCTGATATTTCTACGTACTTAAATGTAGCCCTACACTAATGTCTTGAAGAAGTCAAGTATGTAAAAAAGCAACATATATAAAGTAATAGTAAAATGAAACAAGTAATTCTTTCTCTCGTATGTTAAAGCCCAGGGCTTCAGACCTTCAGCATGCACCAATTCTTCTAACTGATGCCCTCCAAATATATTTCCGGATGATTCTCGCGGGAGTTAAGCACATTCTTTTGCCAAAGTAGCCATCCGCCTAGAAACTATCCCCCCAAAAGGTTGTCGCGTCTATCATTCAAATAATCAAATTGACACTGAAAAGAATATGCCGGTGGTCTTGTCCCATTATTTGACAGGTTCGTTAAAGACTGAAAAACAGCCTTAAGAACGTTCAGTTAATATGGCTCAAATTTCGGGCCTCACAGGAGTTAATTGCATGCTCTTGTATATCGGTCCCCTCCTTCCTGATGAGCCAGATGGTATTTAACACGATCTGGAGTAGTCGGGGAAACTATTTTTCACCGCTTCCGTTTGCAACAGAAATTTGAGACATATATAGCAACGGGTTGTTTTTGGCTTTCAAATCTCCTTCCAGAAAGGCTTGAGTTGTCACGCCGTTGTAACATGTAGACTGGCAGAGATTTTGATGATTGTTTGTTGCGTAGTATCATCCTTCGACGGATTTGGCCCTGGTCATTTACGACGAGTTACCCAACTAAGATATTTTCCCCCTTCCATAGGCCTTGGGGAGTAGCATCCTTCCCACGAACCTAACCATTTTTAGCTAGCTCCCAGATACAACCCTGTATTAATACCTAGATCCTGCGCGACCAGCTTGAGACTCACCTCCTCCTGGCTCACTAACGCAGGGCTTCTCCTTTAAAATTGTTTGGTGTAACGTCATCGCTTCTACATGGCACACCCCCCCTCCCGCATCATCGAGCTTTTCTGATGCGTCCATAATACTGGGGTAAAACACTGTGTTCGAGAGGAGAGAAAAATTTTCGACCAATAATGAATTAACAACAAGGGTTACTACTAATACGCTAAGCAATGTACTGACAATTTTGTTGGGATAGATGCACTATCAGGCCTTAAACATTGGGTGAAAATGCCCTGTAAAGAAAACATGTCATCTAATTAATTGAGGCATTAGTATTAGGGAAAATGAAAATTTTTTGCCCTATTAGAAGGCACGCAGCATTTTCATGGCCGAGCAGGAATATGATATTGAATGCGAAGGAAGATTATTATTGCCAGACTTAATATTCAGGGACGCACAGGACAAGCTGCCGCCATAAACGGGTCACCGTTTTGTCAGTCTAGAAATGAAGCTCTATTTCTACCGCTGCACGAAATCTACGGCGTGCTCTAACAAATATGTCTAGCCTTACTTGCTACTCGTAGTATCAATTTTTTCCCTATAGAAATCGGCATGAATACGTTACCCTGGTGTTTCGTGATTTTTTAGAGGTTGATCAAAAAGAGAAGCAGCTTACATTTCAAATGGCAAGGCAGTCCCGGGTAATTACTATGCGTCCTTGGTATGCCACGGTATTCAAAAGCAGTGCGACTCGTTGTATACCATTAAGTTCTTGCTCAAAAATTGCTTCAAAGCCACTGAATGGACCTTTGTCAATGAGTACAGCCTGCCCTGGCTTGAGAGAGGAGGAAGACGAGAGAACGACCACGCCATTGTTCTCCCTGGCTCTAATAGAGTGAATGATTTCCTCTGCCACCAACGCTGGAGCCGACCCAAAATTGACTACTCTTAAAACTCCATGAGCATAGGTGACTTTCCGATATTCAGTTGCCATATCTACTCGGACAAAAAGATATCCGGGAAATAATGGTCCTTTTCTCTCCGCTTGAGTTTTGCATCGATTTGCCTTTATTTGCTTAAAACGCGGGCAAAATGTCTCCACACCCAAATGCTGTAAATTCATTTCAGCCATACCTTCTTGTCTGGCTTTGGCATGAATGAGATACCAGTTTATGTTCATTTTTCGTATTTTATTTCTTTTTTCATGAGGGGAACATCTTCTCTTTTTAAAAAAAATTGAGATATTCTAAATGATGGTGCAAAAATTATACCTAGGTATTAATACATGTATTTCTGACTGAGTCAGCCCAGAGATTCTACTAGTGATTGCTTTATCATCCATCAGGACTTATCGGGAGAAAAAAAGAAAAAATGAGCCTCAATTTCAAAGAAAAAATCTGATTGAGGAAGAAGGAAAGCGGAATCGTGATAAAACCGTTGGTGGGCGGACTACGTTTGTATGACCAAGAAGTTAGTCCGGGAAACGCATAGTATATACCTGGTTGAGTTCTATAAACGGAGCCCAGAAGAAACCGCCATTCACGTCGTCCAAGAGAACTGGTGTACGACGCTCAAATTCATCTAAAGGAAAACCTGGACAGAAACCAGGACCGAATTATTGTAGAATTCAAACCTGTTGTCGTTGGAAAATCTTTTCGCGAATATATAATCTAAACGAAAACCTAACCATTCAACGGTGCGATAATCCAGGCCAATCCTGGTACGAATCCTATTATCAATTCTCCCTTCCTCAAAATCATCATTTCGGTACAAAACCCTTCCCCTCACAGCCAAGCGCTCGGTGAGTATATGCCTGGCGTATATCGAAACACCTGTTTGTACAAATGTGGAGGTATCAAAAACCGCGGACTGCCGGATAATTCGAAAGGGCCGCATTCTGAGGAAAAACCTGGTGGTGGGCCTCCATTCCAAATTTCCCCGCATAGTAAGCCTTTTCTGCTGTTTCCCTCCGTTACTTAATTCCGATCCTAGTGGCTGTTGGACAGGGGCACGGTCAAAATTAAGAATGGTATAACCTATTCTGAAATCCCCCGATAGCAG
>QIDY01000166.1 GCA_003228495.1 Nitrospirota bacterium | reverse complement strand
AGATGTACATCGGTAAAAGTAATGACGACGTCACCGGCCTCCTGATCCTCGATATCCATGAGGCGCTTCATGGGATGTTGGGCCTTCTGTTTTTCTACCTTGTTGTGCACGAGATGCATGATTTCATTGCGATGCTCATCGAAGAACTCACCGCTCAAGGTTAAGAAACCCGCCGGGACTTTGTCATGAATACGGTGGCACGCCGGACATAGCTCCTGATAGCCGCTATCGGGAATATCAGGCGACCATTGCCATCTGCCGCGACTGAATACAGACCTGCATTCTGGACACACGGTAGGCTCTGCTGGCTTGGTACGTGTCATGTAGGGATCATGTACCTGTTCCTTGATCAAACGATCCTGTCGGCCACGCTTGCCCACTTTCCCTTCTTTGCCACTCATGGTCTCCTCCTCTTCAACTCGTCTGTCATTGTTTGCTCACAAAAATGTGTCTTGCCCATGCAGCAATTGAGGAATGCGTATCACAGGTGTTGGCAGACATTATCGACGAGGCCAGCTACTCGGAGATGGTGTTATATCATTCTTGAAGCCACGTGAACGCGGCACTGGCGTCTTCAAAGTACTTCACTTCACCCGATATAAACCATGATGCAATTTTTGATAAGTACTCTTGCCATTTTTTATTGCCAAAAATCGCAATTTTGTCAAACTCACCGCCATGTTTTAGACCGAGCTTAAAATCATCCCATGCTGCTCTTACTTCCCAGCCTTCCAGTTCGGACCCATCAATAAAGGCTTTGACTTTTGGATCTTTAACACCTTCCAGTGCCGAATCAATCATAGGATTTATTTTTTCGTAATCTTCATGTGTTAGCTTTCCCACCGCTTTTAGAGAAAGGAAAAATTCATTGTTAACTCTTTCTATGCCAATTGAAAGACCGTGTCTCATAACACTCATATTCATTTCCTCTCAGTAGACATCATGTGATAACAACAAAAATACTTTCGGCGTCGTCGATAACGACGATGTTTGTTTTCTCCAATTTAAAGGTTGATCTCAACCAATCTTTTTCTTAATCGGTAAACCATACCTTGCAAACGTTTTTCACCAACAATCATTGCAACAAGTGGTTCCTTTAAATAAAGCAAAATTGAGGCCAAATGAATGCTTTCCTGTGTATAGCGATTGTTGAATCGCTTCCCTGAACTTAGCCAATTAAAAAATATTTTTTCCAAGTGAAAGATTACGAAATGAGGAATTCTGGGTCTGCCACCGGAAGGCATATGGGGCAATGTTCCACAGGGTTCGTCAAAAAACTTCTTACATTATACAGGGGGGATATTCTTGCCTTCCAAAAGGGACAGGGTCATTGGTCCTTTGCTGAAAGAGATCGGCCCACTTGGCTTCATCATTGCTTTATGTCACCCTGTTAGCAGCTGCCAGCATAGGCAGGCTGATGATGAAACGACTAGGCGGAGTACCTATCCCGTTACAGAAAAAAGTTGATTTGCGATTTCCCAGCTGCATTGAGGTTCTTGCTGGATCATCATGCATAACCCATTTTCCTCCCAAAGAATTAGGAGACCAGGCCATGATCAATTTCGAAACCTTACTGGGTGACGAGGCGGAGACTCTTCTCCAACACGAATGTAAAACTATTCCCAAGGACGGTCTGGCTTTACCCGGCCCGGACTTCGTGGATCGGGTAGTCGCTCTTAGTGACCGCAGGCCGCGCGTTCTGCGCAGCCTGCAAACTCTTTTCAATCATGGCCGTCTGGCTGGCACAGGCTACCTTTCCGTTCTGCCCGTGGACCAGGGTGTGGAACATTCCGCAGGCGCCTCATTCGCTCCTAATCCAATCTACTTCGACCCTGAAAACATTATAAAGCTCGCAATGGAAGGGGGTTGTAATGCCGTAGCCTCGACCTTAGGCATTCTGGGTTCGGTGGGCCGCAAATATGCCCACAAGATTCCCTTTCTTGTGAAGATCAACCATAGCGAACTATTATCCTACCCTGCCATCCACGACCAAACTCTGTTCGCTACCGTGGAGCAGGCCTTTGACCTGGGTGCCGTGGCCTTAGGCGCTACTGTCTATTTCGGTTCTCAGGAATCGCGCCGCCAAATACAAGAAATCAGCGAAGCCTTTGCCCATGCCCATGAACTGGGTCTCGTTACCGTGCTTTGGGCCTACCTGCGTAACAGTGCCTTCAAAAAAGGGAGCGAGGACTATCACAATGCGGCGGATCTTACCGGCCAGGGGAATTACCTGGGCGCTACCATTGAGGCAGACATCATTAAGCAAAAGCAGGCCCAAAAAAACGGCGGGTACCCCGCCATTAATTTCGGCCGTACGGATGACAGGGTCTATCGTGAACTGACCAGTGATCACCCCATCGATCTTGTTCGCTATCAGGTTGCCAACTGCTTCATGGGTCGGGTAGGCATGATTAATTCAGGAGGACCATCGGGTAAGGATGATTTGCATCAGGCGGTTCGTACCGCAATCATTAACAAACGCGCCGGGGGAATGGGGGTCATCAGTGGCCGAAAATCTTTCCAGAAACCAATGAAAGACGGCGTTACTTTGTTAAATGCAATTCAGGATGTCTATCTGTCAAAAAAAGTGGCCGTGGCCTGAGTCTACGGACACATTGTCTACAGGGGGAGGAGCTACACTGACGGCAGAGGTGATTTGTCGTTATATCAAATATCAATATGAATCCACATAACGATCCTTCACGACAGGTTGAACGGGATTTGATGGTTGATACCCAGATTGTCGCGGAAGGTATTACCGATCCAGCAGTCATTGCCGCCATGAGGCGGGTTCCGCGCCATCGTTTTATTCCGGACTATGCGTCAGAAGATGCCTACGGGGATTTTCCACTCTCTATCGGTCATAGGCAGACGATTTCTCAACCCTTCATTGTAGCCTATATGACGCAGGCCCTGGAGCTGAGCCCCGGCGAGAAGGTGCTGGAGATCGGAACGGGTTCAGGGTACCAGGCCGCAATTCTCGTCGAATTGGGTGTGCATGTGTTTTCCATTGAAATTGTCGAACCACTCGCTCAATATGCTAGAGACAATTTATCGAAGTTGGGCTATGACCATGTCAGGGTGCGAGCGGGAGATGGCTACCAGGGCTGGGCAGAAGAACGTCCCTTCGATGCCATAATATTAACGGCCGCGCCTGACCATATCCCCACGCCGCTCTTAGAACAGTTGGCGGTTGGCGGGCGGGTCATTCTTCCGGTCGGGGGCTATGCGCAAAACCTGGTCTTGATTCGACGTACCGAAGAGGGTTACCAGAGAATCGAATTATTGCCGGTAAAATTTGTTCCAATGACGGGCAATGCTGAGGAAAGCCCTCCCATCAATTAAAGGATAAAGGCCTATTCGAACTCTGGCCGGCCGCATATTCACAGAGGACAAATCTAGCGGTCTGAACGGTCAGCACTACAGCAACATGTTCTTATTCCACAACCCAGATGGCAAAGCCCTGCCCTCTTCGAACCAACTCTTCTCCCACACGGTGGTGAAACAATTCTTTGAATCTTTGGGTCGTAATAGGGGCAGGGCCTGGTTAGTGTGGCGGGGATGAGTCGGGGAGTGGGTTGCGAAGGGTTGGGAAAATGGCGCCACATTCTCTGCAGACCAAATTGCCCGTGTTCTGTCCATCTTGTGCGATAAGAGAATCTACGATCCGAGTATGGTGACAGAGTTTGTCTCCATGTTTGGTTTTCCATGCGTCTTGTAGACGACCGGCCTCGTCTAAATTCATGAAACTCGTACTCCTGTTCTTGTTGCTACCTATGTACCGAGGATTGTAAGTGTTTTCCTTAGAAAATGAAAGAAGATGCTTTATGTGAGGTCATCCGTTTCCTCCTAACGCCAAATTTTAAAGGAATTCTTTCCAGTAACAACGACTTAGAAAAGGAACTTGGGTGTATGGTTTAGCCATCTCCCGTGAGAACAGGCAAGCACATCATCCACTTCTTATTCCAGTTTTCTTTTGCCTTGTGGTGCGAGAAAGAGGAAGAATACCGTGATCCCGCCACAAAAGATTATGACGCATCGCTGGTCAGTCGTGTTGGCGGGCGAGAAGGTGAACGGACTCGTCACTTCATTGAACAATGGTTGGGGTACCATAAGCCCAAACAATTCTGTTTGGAAACGTATTTTGAAATTATAGAGACATTGAAAAGAATTCCTGCCACTTGTTCGGGTAACCCGTTCATCGAAAATGTCGAAATAGTTCACTTACTGACAATGGGTTTGCGGAATAGCGCTTCTGTGGAAAAACTCCACACTGCTTTTTCGGCAATACCTTCCAACTTCCCTAAAATGGGGCAGTTTGGGTGTAATAAGCCGCCTGTTTAAGGTCCGAATCTTGCTGTGGTTTAAGTATGGTGTTGGCCGATCTTGCTAGGGCAATAGGCATCCAATAAAAAAAGAGGTGTGCGGGAATGAAAGAGGTCCCGATTCATAGTTGTGGAAAGAAAGGGCTCTGTACCATTATGGTGGTGGATGAGGATGAAGCCATGAGAGCCTTGTTGGTCGATACCCTTAAAGAGAATGGTTGCCGGGTACTTGAATCTTATGATGGGAAGGGGGCGTTGGACTCTCTTCAGGCTGTCATGCCCAATATGATTGTTACTGATTTGAAGATCCCGGATGGAGGATATCCGTATTTACGGTTGTTGAAAGCCTCAGCCCCTCAGAGTCGCATCGTTGTGATGACGGCGTATGGCGACAGCCAATCCAAGGCCAAGGCGATTGAATGTGGGGCCCATGGATATTTCGAAAAGCCAATTCACATGAAGGATTTGAAAGCGTGGATATCCCAAATGTGTATGATCAATCCTTGTGGGAATATTTTACTATGATACAGCGAGTATTTGGGATAAGAAGGAGGAATCTTTACGATGGCCGGATCGTATACGTCAACGGAGTCTGATGTTCCGCCGCTACTTCACGCCCGTCTTGAGGGTTTGAAATTATTAGCGAATCATCTGGATGAGCCGATTGTCATTTTCAATCCTCAGTTGGAAGTGGTCTATGCCAATCCTGCGGCAGATAAAATAGCGAAGGAATGCCCCTTAATTTCTTTGCCGGCAACACGTCCTCCCGATTCGGGGGTTTCCGAACAGGCCTCATGTATACCCTGTCATGCGACGCACCTGTTTCAGACAAGTGTTCGAGTACAACAGGATGCGTCACCCTGCCCTTCACCCTCCGCTGACGTTTCTCCTACATGTCCGTTTCCAAGAGCCGTGCCTTTCGACAGTGAAGACGGCACAACGCATTTTGCGGTACTGATGGGAGCTCGTGGAAGTGAGAGAGTTGTCGTGCTTCCACAGGATCAGAAGTTATCGGGGCTTCCTGATCAGGAGCAGGAGTTTTTAGGTGAGGCTCCACATCGGAAGATCATTGGGGAGAGTGAACCGATCCAACAATTGCTTGAAATGGTTCAATTGGTCGCGGCGAGTGAGGCTACCGTGCTCATTCAAGGGGAAAGTGGAACGGGCAAAGAATTGGTTGCTAAAACGATTCATGACTTAAGTCGGCGCCGAGAAGATCCCTTCGTCGTGGTGGAATGTAGTGCTTTGCCCGAAACATTATTGGAAAGCGAATTATTCGGGCATATGCGCGGGGCCTTTACAGGGGCTGTAAGTGATCGAAAAGGTTTATTTGAAGAGGCGGAGGGTGGAACAATATTTTTGGATGAAATTGCCGATACGACTCCAGCGTTTCAAGCCCGATTGCTTCGGGTGTTACAGGAAAGGGAAATCAAACCCGTGGGGAGCAATCGATCGATCAAGGTGAATGTTCGGGTCATTTCCGTTGGCAATAAACCTCTAGAAGAGTTGGTAAAGGCTAAGCGCTTTCGAGCGGATTTGTATTATCGTTTGGCTGTGTTGCCCTTAAGGGTGCCGCCGTTACGGGAACGTAAGGAAGATATTCCGTTATTGGTCAAACATTTTCTGGATTTCTCGACTCGACAGCATGGGCGGCCTTCATTGGCTATGCATCCGGATGCTCAACGGGCCTTGTCTCAGTACGCATGGCCGGGGAATGTACGGGAATTAGAGAATCTTATAGAACGCGCGGTGGTTACATGTCGGCATTCTATGATTCATGCCACCGATCTTTTTGGGAATCAGGATGTCTACAGTACCAATGGTGATTTGAGTTCGGTGAGTAGAGGCGCTCGTCAGGCCGCCGAACGGGATCGTATTCTTCAAGCCCTTTCCGAAGCGCAAGGGGATAAGACCCGCGCGGCGCGTCTCCTCCAAATCAGTCGATCCAATCTATACAATAAGTTGCGAACCTATCAAATATAGTCTGCCAACTTGTATCAGCTTCGGAATATACCCACTTGATGGCTAGGGGGTTGAAATGAATTAGGGGAGGGTTCATGGAAAAACCCCATTTATCGTTGAGGAAAGGAACATGGGGTTGAGTGCGAGATCATTGTCGTGCTGGCGTATACCTCTGAGAATGTTGAAAAAAGCCGCCAGCAGCGGCGTTCCCTGCCTTCGCCGTAGCGGCTTCGGCCGTGCTCACGTACTGAGAGTACGCTCCGCTCGTCAAAAAGGCTGCGGCCTTGCTGGACGGACTTTTTTGACCATTCCCGTCGGCTGCTGGTATCGATTGTACATCAAGCATTTACGCACTATGGGAGAGAAATATTCCACAGGCCCCATCTGTTTGGACAGGACTCGAGTGGGTTATGATACACAAAGGGCATGACGATCGGACTTTTGACTTTTGCTTCCCTTGTGTGGAGATGAAAAACTTTTACCAACAATCTTAAAGGATCTAGTTAGTGCCATGCCCATTACAAAAAAACTGAAAGCCGTACCAATTTCGAAGGGGTCTCAGACGTTGACGGAGGCAGATCTTATCGGACTGACGTCTAAGAAGGGGCTGATCCAACTCCTCAAGTCAAAAAATATTAACACCAAGATTGCATTACGAACTCTGCGCTGTGAAGCAGAATTACGACAACTGCAAATTGAATTGGTTAAGTTACAGAGAGATGTCCAACTCACGGGACGACGGGTGGCCATTATTTTTGAAGGTCGAGACGCAGCGGGAAAAGGGGGAGCGATTCGACGATTTACCGAACATCTTAATCCACGCTCAATGAGAGTGGTGGCCTTGCCCAAACCCACTGAGGTAGAAAAAGGACAATGGTATTTCCAACGATATGTCAAGCATCTTCCTAATCCTGGGGAAATCGCTTTCTTTGATCGGAGTTGGTACAACCGAGCGGTCGTCGAGCCCGTGATGAAGTTTTGCACGAAGACCCAGCACAAGATTTTCATGCAACAGGTTCCTGAATTCGAGCATATGCTCTATGAAGACAACATTGATGTCATTAAATTTTGGTTCTCCATATCCAAATGCGAACAAAAGCGCCGTTTTGAACGCCGAGTCAAAAATCCCTTAAAGCAGTGGAAAATCAGCCCCGTTGATGATGAAGCCCAAGTGCATTGGGATCTCTACACCACGTATAAAGAAGAAATGTTTAGTAAGACGCATACCTCCTACTCCCCCTGGGTCATTGTCAAAGCCAACAGTAAAATCAAGGCCAGGCTGGAGGCCATTCGTCATGTGTTGAATACCCTTCCCTATAAAGGAAAAGATGAGTCGAAGGTGAGCCTTCATCCTGATCCCGCTATTGTTTTACGGTTTCATCGCAGAAGCAAGGTGATAGATTAAAATTATCACGAATCCAGCGAAAAAAATGGCACGTTACGATTTTTTGAAGGCAACCATTTCCTCCCACAGAAATTAATTTTACTGGAAGGGAAATGGTGAAAATGGGAAAACCAGAGCAGAAAAATTCCTCGAAGCGATTTCTTCCTTATATGATACACCGCTAGTACATTCATTCACGGGTTTTGTGGCACACCTTGACTCTGCTTCCCCGTGGGCAAGGTGTTTCTCCTTCCAAAAGCGGTGCACCAACTCCCTGCCGGCAATGGGCACTTGCGAATTCCGCCAAATCTGAAACGGCTGCATCAGGCGGTGCATAAAATCAATGGTGATTTGCATTTGGTGGGCAACGAGTTCGGCAAGTCGCTTGGCAGAACGTATTCTCCAAGCTCTTTCTGAGATTCATGGCGACGAGACTCTCCCACCGGGCGTCTCCTCAATATCAGTCGATCCAATCTTTACAATAAGTTGCGAACCTACCACATACCCTAACAGCGAACAGAGCTGTCCCTATTTTCCTCATTTCGGCATATTTCGTGTCCAAAATTTTGGACACATAACCTGTTGATTACAAAGCGATAATTTATCGGCACTAGTCTGACTATTCAGAATGGCAGAATATTGGGCAATAGTTTGGCCTTTCCTAACCCTCTCCAATCTTTATTAAAGCCGCATGGATAGGGCCGGTTGTTGTTCTTCGTGATAGATACGACGTCCTTGGCACTTATGTTGCTTTGCTCTTAGTTGCCGGCACTGGGGTGGGTGTGATGGACCGGCCTCCGGAATGCCCGACCTCTAAGGGGGCGCTCAGTGTCGGCTCTTAACTTTAGAATTGTGATGCAAAGGTAAAGTGAAGGCCGGATTTAAAGTGGCTCTGTTTGACTAGGCTCCATGGGAAAACCCCATTGAGAGGTTTTGGTCATGTACTTATTTAATAACAATATAAATTTAAGGAGGCCGGATAATGTATCACGGCAAACGTAAATTTATGACAGTTGCTGCATTCTTGGCGCTGTTTGGTGGGGCGGCCTTTTTAGGGAGTCCTTCTTTCGTCGGTGCCCAGAATGCTTCTTCCCCGGAGGCTCAACCCGTGAGTATGTCCTCTCCCTCGGCGGGATGGGCTGAACGCCTCAAAGGACAAACCATCACTGAAAATTCTGTTGAAGGCCGAGCTGAACGGGCTGCAAAGGTCGAGCTTCAGCATCAACGAATGATGGACCAGATGCAAAAAGAAATGGAACATCAGGGTAACAACACCGGCACCTTTAATGAGATGTCGACAATGCATCAATATGGAGCTGGAAGAGGGAATGGGCTGCTGATGTCGGATTTGGAGGCTCAACCCGTATCAAATAAGGGTGGGCGATGTCCAAGTGCTGCGCCGGTTAAAAACTATGATATCTCCGCCATCAATGCGGAAATTACCCTGAACGCCTGGCTCGATTACTATCCAGGGTACATGTATGTCCTGACTGAAAACCTGGACAAAGTTCGGGCTGAAGAAGCAAAAAATGCAGCGGCCAGGGAGGTGACAGGTCACAGTGATCCCGGTGCGATCATTGCCGGGGTGCAGGATCAGTGGATTCAACCCTTGGTCATTCGCGGCAATCAAGGAGATTGCGTCAAATTCACATTGCGTAACAAATTAGAATTTGGCGAAGAAGTCAGCCTTCACATTGGGGGCTCTGATATGGTGATGGCTGATACCGGGAAACCGGCACTGACGACCAATCCTGCTTCGGTGGCGGCCGAAGGCCAAACCATTAAAATGGAATGGTACATTCATCCTGACACGCAAGAGGGTGCTCGCCAATTTC
>QIDY01000229.1 GCA_003228495.1 Nitrospirota bacterium | reverse complement strand
GCTGGTTTGCAGGTCGACCAAATTGATGAAGTGGTCTTGGTCGGTGGTAGTACTCGCATGCCATTGGTCCGAACCAAGGTTGAGGAGCTGTTTGGTAAACAACCACACAGTGAATTGAACCCAGATGAAGTTGTGGCACTAGGGGCGGCCGTGCAAGCGGATATTCTTGGTGGCCATAACAAAGAAATTCTTCTCTTGGATGTTACACCCTTGTCCTTGGGCATTGAAACCATGGGTGGAGTCATGAGCGCCTTGACACGCCGCAACACGACGATTCCCTCTAGTGCCAAGGAAATGTTTACCACCTATGTCGATGGGCAAACGTCGGTTGATATTCATATTCTCCAGGGCGAACGGGAACTAGTGAAAGACAATCGCAGCTTGGCGCGGTTTCAATTGAAAATGCCACCTCTGCCTGCCGGGGTTCCCCGTGTTGAAGTCACATTCCTCATCGATGCGAATGGCATCTTGCATGTGACAGCGAGAGATATTCGTACGAATGAAGCGCAGTCGGTGCAAGTGAAACCCTCACATGGACTTACCGATGACGAAGTGGAGGGGATGATTCGAGATTCATTCCAATTTGCAGAAGAGGATATTAAAGCCAGGCAAGTTATCGAAGCCCGCACTGAAGCAAATGCGATTATTGTCGCGACTGATAAGGCCATGGCCCGTGCTTCTGATCTCATTAACGACAAAGAGAAAGCAGAGATTCAACGCGTTATCCAACAGCTGGGTGAAACGCAGAATGGGGATGATCACCGTGTCATTCGAGCCGGCATTGCCGAGGTCGAAAAAGTGACCCATCATCTGGCTGAAGTATTGATGGATGCCACGTTGAAAGAAGCGCTGGAAAGTAAAAAAGTCTCTGAATTTGTCAAATAATGGTCAGCTGATTGAACGCAAACGTCATAAAAACCAAGGGGATATCATGGCGCAAGATTTAACGTGGGCGGATGCCGAAGACATTGGTATTCGGTTACAAGAAGAACATCCGGATTTAGATCCGTTGACCGTACGATTTACCGATTTATATGCTTGGATTATCGCATTGCCCGATTTCAAGGGGGACCCTCAAGAGTCGAATGAAAAAAAGCTTGAGGCGATTCAAATGGCTTGGTATGAAGAATACCAAGATGCCAAGGGGTAAAAAGTCAAAAGTGAGGAGTAAGGAGTGAGAAGCCAGAGAGCAGAGGAGGCAAGTCCCTTCTTGATTCTTACTCCTTAAACGATCGAAAAATCTGTCTCAAATCGACACTATCTCGTGACAGATCCTACTCTCGGACAGTCTTCTAGAACGAGGAGAGTTGGCTGGAAGATCCGGAGTTCATCCGATCAAATTCAAAGAAGTCCATTGGGTTGGCTTTTGGAGGTGGTGCTTTCTCCGGTTCGGTGCCTTTTCGAAAAACTTCTGTGCTAATGTGGCGGCTGGTCTTTGTTGGGAGGTTCCCGGTTTTCGTATCTACCTGGGCGAATTGAATTCCTTCCGGGATCGTAAACGTCATGACCGGCACATTGTGAAGCGCCTGTCCCATAAATTGCGTCCAGATGGGAAGGGCGGCATGAGCCCCGGATTCCAATTTTCCTAAGGTTCGGACAGAATCAAATCCTACCCACACGCCTGTTGCCAAATTTGGTGCATAGCCGACAAACCAGGCATCGTTGTACCCATTCGTCGTTCCGGTTTTCCCTGCCAAGGGGCGTCCGATTTTTTTCGCCCGACGTCCTGTTCCGCTTTGGATGACATCCATTAACATGTTGGTCGTCAAATAGGCATTTTCCTGTGTCATGGCTTGTCGAGGTTCAAACAGGTGTTGTTCAAGGATTTCCCCTTTAAGATTTTTGACAAGCGTAATTTGATACGGTCGTAGCCACATGCCGTGGTTGGCAAACACCCCATAGGCGGAGGTGAGCTCCTGGAGCGTCACACTTGAGGATCCGAGGGCCAGAGACAGATCTTGAGTGAGTGGGCTTTGGATGCCTAATTGGCTGGCCACATTCACGACTTCGGGGACGCCAATTTGTTCAAGAAGGCGGACCGTGGCAGCGTTCCGCGAATGGCGGAGGGCCTCGCGTAAGGAAATGGTTCCATAGAATCGCTTTTCATAATTTTCAGGTTTCCAGACTCGATCCAGCTCTTCATCTTTGTAGACGACGGGAGCATCCAAAATCAATGTTGCGGGAGTGAATCCTTGTTGAAGGGCCGTGGCATAAATGAGAGGCTTGAACGCCGAGCCGGGTTGTCGTCGCGCCGCGACGGCACGGTTGAATTGACTGCGAGTAAAATCATAGCCTCCAGCCATGGCTTGAACGGCACCTGTCCGGGGATCAACTGCCAACAACGAACCTTCTACCAGCGGAGTCTGTTCTAAGACAAAGATGCCTAATTCAAGATTGCCCTTTTTCGGCAGGACTTCAATAATATCACCAATCTTGAGTATGTGGCGCGGAGTGGCTTCTTTACGAATAACAGCCGTCCCGACATCTTTCACATTTTTTAAACGGCGTTGGGCCCATTTCATATCTTCCAGTGCGATGGTCCCTTTATACGTATTGCCAACAAGAATTTGTGCCAACTGTTTCGTCACTTTTGTGACGATGGC
Source organism: Nitrospirota bacterium (assembly GCA_003228495.1). Classification (GTDB taxonomy): domain Bacteria; phylum Nitrospirota; class Nitrospiria; order Nitrospirales; family UBA8639; genus Nitrospira_E. The sequence goes on along the minus strand of QIDY01000229.1, from coordinate 2,934 downwards.
TCGATAGAGGCCACGCACCAGGGCTGCTTGAGGATTTCGTAATTCCGGGTACTCTTCTGGAGGCACAAAGTCTTTGTTGTATTCCACATGTCCAACAGGTCCACGCCACCCCTGACGTTTATCCACTTGGCGCAGGCCTTGTTGCAGGCTTTTTTCGGCAAGTTTTTGCATTGCAATGTTTACTGTGGTGTAGATCTGCAGCCCGCCTTTATAGACGAGTGATTCCCCATATCGTTTTACTAGATGTTGGCGGACTTCTTCGATGAAATAGGACGCAATCGGTTCGATGTACTGACGGTGGTAATTCAATGTTGCGCCCATGGCTGTTTGAGCCTCTTCCTCCGAGATAAACCCCGCTTCGATCATTCGACCTAAGACAAGCTCCTTTCGAGCTTTCGCCAAATCCGGGTTACGGTACGGGGAATAGGTATTGGGTGCTTTCGGCAGCCCCGCTAAAAACGCGGCTTCAGGAAGGCTAAGTTCAGTGACACTTTTATCGAAGTACGTGAGGGTCGCTGCGGCAATCCCATAGGCGCCGTGACCGAAATAGATTTGATTGAGGTACATTTCGAGAATCTGATCCTTCGTCAGGACCCATTCCATTTTTATCGCCAAAATAAGTTCTTTAATTTTCCGTTTATAGGTCCGTTCCGGAGAAAGAAAGAGTGCGCGGGCCAATTGTTGTGTAATGGTACTGGCGCCCTGAAAGCGTCCACCTCTTTTAAGATTTGTCCATGCGGCGCGGGCGATTCCTACAATGTCCAGCCCGGGATGTTCCAGGAATCGAGTGTCCTCCACGGCGATGACAGCTTGAGTCAGGGCTTTAGGGATTTGATCAATAGGGGTATAGAGACGTCGTTCAATAAAGAATTGTCCAATGATTTCTCCGTTATCGGCATACACTCTGGACACCAAGCTTGGCTGATAGTCTTGAAAAGAATCGAAGGTTGGCAGATCACGCGTGGCCACCCAAATAATGCCAATAGCCGTTCCGCTCCCTATACACACAAGGATCAAGGAGCTAACCAGAAGAATTCGAACCCGAGACCAGGTTTTGAGCCCTGATATATTCATGAAGGAAAGACAGCCATGTCCTTGAAAAGGTGGTGTGGGACCAGGAGAGGTAATGAATTCATGACCTTCAATTTACGATACCCCGAGATTGAGTAAAACACAAGGTGACCAACTAGCCTGGTGGCGCACAAAAAAATTTATGAGGAGGGTGCCGGAGAAGCAAAAAATTAATAATGGCTTGAAGCCCAAATGGGCGATTCCATAGGTCTTTTGTGCAGATTGACAAACTTTTTCACCTCGTGGTACGACCAAGGAACCCTAAGGATTTTCCTTATACTTTATCAACAAGGAGGAGATAGAACATGTCAGATGTTGCTGCAGAAATTAAGGCCGGAGATGAAGCCCCAGATTTTACCTTAAAAGATCAGGATCAAAACGATATTAAACTCAGTGATTACCGGGGTAAAAAAAATGTGGTGCTGGCGTTTTATCCATTGGATTGGAGTCCTGTCTGTACCGGAGAAAATAAATGTCTGACCGATGATTTCCCAAGTTTTGAGTCTGCCAACGCGGAGATCATGGGTATTAGCTGCGATAGTTTCTTTTCGCACAAAGCCTGGGCTGATTCCTTGGAGCTGAAGCACAAATTATTGGCCGATATGCACCGGACCGTGTCAAAGTCCTATGGGTTGTATTTTGAGCCGCTGAATTGCTCGAAACGAGCAACCGTCATTGTGGACAAAAACGGAAAGGTGGCTTATGCCAAAGTTCAAGAGATCAAAGTCGCACGGGATGATAAAGAAATTCTGGAAGCCTTAAAAAAAATAGGCTAATTATTTTGTGTTATGAAAACCCGAAGAGGACTGATTTACGCTCCTCTTCGGGTTTTTCTATATGGGGGCCTTGAAAAAGGAGTGAATATGTCAGGGATAGTTGAAAATGTGAATGATGAAAACTACGAAGACTTTACGCAAGCCCCAGCGGCTATCGTGGCCTATGGAATTGCCACTTGCGAACCCTGCAAGGCCTATGACCCTATTCTTGAAGATATGGCAAAAGGCCATACGCATGTGCGATTTGGCAAAGCCAAAATGCATGTCCCTGGTAAATGTCGAAGCATCAAAAAACAGCACAACTTCGAAACCTACCCCACCACCCACTTCTTTTCCAATGGTACCCTCTTGGATACAAAAGAAGGCAAACTCGAATCTGCTAAGTTAGTCGCACTAATTGCACAGCATTTTTCTCAAAACATTTAACTAAATTTTTCCGCATATCTTAGCCAATTTATTGCGTTCTCGTGTCTCGGATGTTTGTCTGTCGGAGATGGATTGGTTTATTCCGAAAATGTGACGAAGGTTTCGGGGTGTTGGCTCAGGGCCACTTGATGAAGAGGGGGTGTGGAAAAATGAGGTTTAAGAAGGGACCAGCATCGTTTGGCAAGAGAGATATCAGTGATAGGAGCATGGGGAAAAAGGTGATCATGACTGATGTTTTTTTGTGCCCATCGCTGCAGAATTTCCTGATTGACGATCTTGTCCAGAACCGGGAGGTTGATAATCTGTCCGGAATCGTGAGGAATGATGCCTTTGATGGACACCCACAGTTCGTACAGATGTCCACGAGAGGATCCTTGTTCTGATTGATGCACAGCTGCGAAGCGATATCGACGACCAATGAGCGCGGTATTTGTTGATGAAGAAGACTGCGGTTGAACAAATTCCTTGTTCACTTCGGCATAAAGGGTATCATCTTCATAGAGACGAATTTTCTCGAGTGCCGGTAATTGAGGGTGTTTCGCTAATAATTCCCACAGGGTCCAGGCCACGTTTTCGGAAGTGGGAATCCGATCATGGAAATAGGTCGTGTCTAAGTTCAGATTTTTGTGATCGAATTCCTTTAGCACATCCCACAGGTGTT
>QIDY01000274.1 GCA_003228495.1 Nitrospirota bacterium | reverse complement strand
GTTAATCAATTAGACGGTATTGTGACCTTTTTCAAGGTTGGATGGGAGTTGTTTTTGGCCGAAGGACTGAGCGTGGTTCGAGAATTAAAAGCCAAAGGCATGAGAGTATTCCTTGACCTGAAAATTCAGGATGATGTGGATGAAACGGTCACACGCTATATTCAAGTCGCTATTCGTGAAAAAATAGATTTTGTCACCCTCCATGGATCTGAAAAGTTGTTTGAGACGGCCAAACGTGCCAAGAGAGATGCTTCTCTCCAATTATTGTCCCTCACCCTCCTGTCTAATATGGAAGAAGCCACGATGAAGGCCAATGCGATGCTCGATAATGGGACGGGGTATTGCCTGCCGTTCAAAAAACCCGAAGACTATGTTGAATGGAAAGCCTCTCGCACCTTTGAAGCTGGTGCCGATGGTTTCATTGCATCGGGTCGTTTCGTGAGTTTTGTTCGGGGATTATTTAATGAAAGCCACCCTCTTATTGTTACACCCGGCGTCCGCCCCGCAGGAACTTCCCCTGCCGAGCATAAAAACGTTCTGACACCAAGAGAGGCTATCCAAAGTGGATCTGATTACCTGGTGGTCGGGCGACCTATTCGGGATGCTGAGTCTCCCCGAACAGCGGCGCAGGATGTCGTAGAAGAAATTACCGAAGCGCTGGAATCCCCGGCAGCTTCTTGACCCTGGATTATCTCGAATTGATCATTATGGGTGTTTCCCGCCCCCCACAACTCTCTTAACGCTATTCGGTTGACAGGCTCTAGCACCCATGCTACGTTCAAACGCTTGATATAACACGCCATTTTCCATTCAAAATGAGCTGCCTGGATTCTCTGTAAACCGTGAACCAAAGTACCATTGGGCGTCGATATGCATCGGCGCTTTTCCAATTGCTCGATGAGTCGGGCATCGAACCCGCACGAAATGCCTTGGGGTCTTTAACCCAAGGCCTAGAAGATACCCCTGCCTTGCAACATGTTCTGGCTTCGCCTGTCTTTAAATTTGAAGAAAAACAAGTGGTTTTGGAGGAAATATGCCAGCGCATGCAAGCGCCTCCGATTATGCGCGACTTTCTGAATCAACTTCTGAAAAACAATCGGGCTGTATTGCTTCCTGAAATTTCCCAGGCCTTTTCGGATCTGGCCGATCAGCAAAAGGGGATTCAACAAGTCCGGGTCAGTTCCGCGAAACCGTTAGATGCGACAGAGCAAGAGCAGGTGAAACGTGAGCTTAGCGAAACCCTTGGGCGAGCAGTTGATGTTGTATTTGAAGTTGAATCGCATCTCATGGCTGGTCTAAAAATACACATTGGTAGTCGAGTTTTTGATAATACCGTGCTGGGTCGCTTAACCAGCATGCAGAATCAGTTGTTGACGAAGGGGTAATCCATGCAGATCAAAGCGGAAGAAATCAGCTCTATCATTAAAGAAAAAATCAAGGGGTTTGACCAGCGCGTCGACGTGAAAGAAATGGGCTATGTCATCCAGGTGGGTGACAACATTGCCAAAGTCTATGGACTGGAAGGTGCCATGGCTGGTGAATTGTTGGAATTTCCTGGTGGGCTGTACGGCGTAGCCTTGAACCTTGAAGAAGACAGCGTGGGTGTGGTGCTCCTTGGTGAGGATACTGAGATCCGTGAGGGAGACCCCGTCAAACGTACGGGCCGTATTGCGGAAGTACCCGTAGGCGAGGCGTTGGTGGGTCGAGTAGTGGATGCGATTGGCATGCCCATTGACGGGAAGGGACCGATCAATGCAACGGAAACTCGTCTGATCGAAATAAAGGCACCTGGGGTCGTTGACCGCCAATCGGTGGGCGAACCGCTTCAAACCGGATTGAAAGCCATTGATGCCATGATTCCTGTGGGTCGCGGGCAACGGGAATTGATCATTGGCGATCGTCAAACAGGGAAAACGGCCATTGTTGTGGATACGATCATCAACCAAAAAGGCCTGGGCGTCTATTGTTTTTATGTCGCTATTGGACAAAAGCGTTCTACCGTGGCGCGTGTGGTGAAAACATTAGAAGATCATGGGGCCATGGAATACACCACGGTCGTGTCGGCCACAGCCAGCGACTCGGCATCGTTACAATTTTTTTCCCCCTATGCCGGTGTCACGATGGCTGAATATTTCCGGGACAATGGCAAACATGCGCTCATCGTGTACGACGATTTGTCCAAACATGCGACAGCCTATCGTCAGCTTTCCCTTCTCCTTCGGCGTCCTCCTGGACGCGAAGCGTATCCGGGTGATGTGTTCTTTTTGCATTCCCGGTTATTGGAGCGGGCCGCCAAAATGAGCAATGAAAAAGGCGGTGGCAGCTTGACGGCATTGCCGATTATTGAAACGCAAGCGGGTGACGTCTCTGCCTATATTCCCACCAATGTGATTTCCATTACCGATGGACAGATCTATCTGGCTGCCGACCTGTTCTATTCAGGTATCCGACCCGCGATTAATGTGGGCTTATCGGTCTCACGCGTCGGAGGGTCCGCTCAGATAAAAACCATGAAACAGGTTGCAGGTACGCTCAGGCTGGATTTGGCACAATATCGGGAAATGGCGGCATTCGCACAATTTGGTAGTGAATTGGACAAAGCCACGCAAGCGCAACTGGCGCGGGGTGCCCGGATGGTGGAACTGCTCAAGCAGGATCAATACAAGCCCATGTCAGTGGCAGATCAAGTCTTGTCCATTTTCGCAGGGGTCAATGGCCTGATTGATAATGTTCCGGTGAATAAAATCCGCGAGTTTGAGCAGGATCTTCTGGCCTTCATCAAAGAAAAATATCCCAAGGTTCGGGAAGAGGTGGTGGCGAAGAAGAAGATCGATGACGAATTCGGTAGCCAGCTCAAGCAGATTATCGCCGAGTTTAAAAAATCCAAAGGTTACGACCAAGACGCATAAGTCCCTTCAACCATGGCAAGTCTTCAAAGTCTGAGGCGAAAAATCGCCTCCTTCAAAAACACGCAGAAAATTACGAAGGCCATGAAAATGGTGGCCGCGTCGAAATTGAAGCGCGCTCAGAATCGCATTCTGGCGGCGAGGCCTTATGCGCATCAGTTGCGGGAGGTCATGGGTAATTTAAGCGAGCGCGTGAATCGTGCTTCGCATCCTCTCCTGCATCGGCGTGATGGGAATTCGCTTGAACTATTGGTGGTGACCAGTGATCGTGGGTTGTGTGGGGGCTTTAATGCCAATATTCTTCGCCGAGCGGTCGAATTTTTAGAAGAGCAACGGCAGCAAGGCAAACAAGTATCGGTGAGCCTAACGGGTCGCAAATCCATTGATTTTTTTAGGCGGCGGGATTGGTCGATTCGTCAAGAATGGGGTGGGGTGTTCGACCGGCTCAGTTTTGAGCATGCCCTGGATATTGGGCAGAATATTGTCTCCCAATATCATGAGGGCACCTTCGATCACTTGTATGTCGTCTACAATGAATTCAAATCGGTGATGCAGCAAGAAGTGATCGTAGAAAAACTGCTCCCGATTGAATCCCTTCATGGAAGTGATACGCCATCACTGGGAGGCGGTTACCTGTATGAGCCGGATGAAGGGGAGCTGCTGGCGACCCTACTGCCCAAACATTTTGAAATTCAAACCTACCGTGTACTATTGGAATCGGCCGCAGCGGAACAGGCTGCACGTATGACGGCCATGGATGGTGCAACACGCAATGCCGGCGAATTGATTAAGAAAGTGACGTTGTTTTATAACAAGACTCGCCAGGCAGCCATTACCAAAGAATTAATGGATATTGTCGGAGGCGCTGAAGCCCTCAAATAAATCACGGGTTGCCAAGGAACAGTTATGTGACAAACTGTTCTCCAACCTTTTTCAACCAAGGAGCGTATGGTGGGTACCGATACTGGAAACGGAAAAGTCGTACAAGTCATTGGACCGGTGGTCGACATTGAATTTCCCCCTGGTAAACTCCCGTATATTTTTAATGCCCTGACGATTACTCAAGGGACAGGGGAGAAAGGCGGAGAGGCGAGTGACAAGCTGACTATGGAGGTTGCGCAGCATCTTGGAGAAAATCGTGTCCGCGCCATTGCCATGTCCTCGACCGACGGGTTGGTTCGTGGGTTGGAAGTGGTCGACACCGGCGCGCCCATTTCCGTTCCAGTGGGAAAGGAAACGTTGGGTCGGATCATGAACGTGTTAGGTGATCCGGTCGATGGGTTCGGACCGGTTCCCACAAAAAAACGGTGGTCTATTCACCGCCCCGCTCCATCCTTAGAAGACCAAGACACCAAAACAGAAGTCTTAGAAACCGGCATTAAGGTTGTCGATCTCCTAGAGCCCTATGCCAAAGGTGGGAAGGTCGGTCTCTTTGGCGGCGCTGGTGTAGGGAAAACCGTCATCATTATGGAGTTGATCAATAACATCGCCCTTCACCATGGTGGGTTTTCGGTATTTGCCGGTGTCGGGGAACGCACACGTGAAGGGAATGACCTGTGGCACGAAATGCAAGATTCCAAGGTTATTGATCCTAAGGATTTTACAAAATCTAAAGCGGCCCTTGTGTATGGTCAAATGAATGAACCACCGGGTGCCCGACTTCGGGTGGGCTTAACGGGCTTGACCATTGCCGAATATTTCCGTGATGAAGAACATCAAGATGTGTTGTTGTTCGTCGATAATATTTTTCGGTTTACGCAAGCGGGGTCAGAGGTTTCCGCACTGCTCGGCCGCATGCCATCGGCTGTAGGGTATCAGCCCACCTTGGGAACGGAAATGGGGACTTTGCAAGAGCGCATTACGTCCACCAAGAGCGGATCCATTACCTCGGTTCAAGCCATTTATGTGCCAGCCGACGATTTGACCGACCCGGCGCCTGCTACGGCCTTTGCGCATCTCGATGCGACCACCGTGTTATCTCGGGGTTTGGCTGAGTTGGGTATTTATCCTGCCGTGGACCCATTGGATTCCACATCTCGGATTTTGGATCCGCACATTTTAGGTGAAGAACATTATGGCGTCGTCCAACGCGTGCAAGGGACCTTGCAGAAATACAAAGACTTGCAAGACATTATTGCAATTTTGGGAATGGATGAATTGTCGGAAGATGATAAACAAACAGTTGCTCGAGCTCGTAAATTACAACGCTTCTTGTCGCAACCCTTCCATGTGGCCGAGGCTTTTACAGGAACACCAGGTAAATACGTCAAACTGGCCGATACGGTCCGAAGTTTCAAAGAAATTGTTGATGGCAAATACGACCACCTGCCGGAGCAGGCGTTTTATATGGTGGGACCGATTGAGGAAGCCATCGAGAAGGCTGAAAAATTGGGATATAAAGTGTAATGGCTCATTCTGCTACAGCAGTGTCAGCCGGCAAGATTCTTCTGGAAGTCGTCACGCCGGACCATCGTCTGCTGAGTCAGGAAGTGGATTATGTCTCCGCTCCCGGCAGTGAAGGCGACTTTGGCGTCCTCCCAGGCCATTGTCATTTTCTGACCACATTGCGAATTGGCGAACTGCAGTACCGTGTTGGTGAACAGACGGAGTTCATGTCGGTACTGTGGGGATTTGCGGAAGTCACGCCGACTAAAGTGACG
>QIDY01000184.1 GCA_003228495.1 Nitrospirota bacterium | reverse complement strand
GGTGATGGCACAGGTAAATTCTTGCCCCTGAAAGTTAATGAGGTTGACCGAAATGGCAACAGGGAGCTCCTGCCCGTGTTTGGTACGATGCGTGGTGTAGTAGGACAGGGTTTTTCCTTCTCGTAATTCGTTGAGATGTTTTTGATAGCGTTGATTGTCATGATTCGGCGCAATATCAGGAATGCGCAGGTTTCTCAGCTCTTCTTTGGTGTAGCCGAGTTCGTGGCAGGCCGCTTGATTGGCATAACACAATCGTTTGTCGATGTCGGCCACGAGGATGGCGTCCGATACGTGGTCAAAGGCAAATTCCATGAATTGAACATATTTCACCAACTGCTGATATTCCTCCACTGTCAACTGGTTTTGTGAACCGGTTCCCTCCCCTTTCCTCGTCTGACTGGGCTGGAGGATGGAGGGAAAGGGTTGTGCCCGTTCAGAAAGCGCGCGCGGATCTGACGCTTCCGCGCCACGGGCTTCTTTGGTAGCCTCTCCCGAGCGTTTGACCGATCGATAGAGCACTTCTCTGACCTCTTCCCGACTGTAAGGTTTGGTTAAATAGGCAAAGGCTTTGTTGAGTTTGTCCGGAGGGGTTGTTTTCTGCAAGGAGGTAAAGGCTGTCAGCAACACGATTGGGAGGTGAGGCTTGCGTGTGGACAATTCCACCAACACCTCAATGCCGTCTCGATCCGGGAGACCGACATCCAAGAGGACCACATCATAGGCTTGCGTGGTGCCTTTGTGCAGGGCCATGTTTCCGGTTGTTACCATATCCACGTCATATCCTTCCTGGCGCAGATAGTCGGATAGGGCCAGGCTGATATCCTGATCGTCATCCACGAGCAACACTCGGGGACTGGCTGACATGCGATGTATTGTGCCTTTCCGAGTTTCTTGGCCTCGTACGGCCCATTCATGGGTGCCAAGACTTTTCATTGGGAAGCATGCAGACCTTTCATTCGGCCATGGTTATTCCCAGGCATAGGAGAATGCAATTTTGGGACTTCTCTAACTGGTTGTTCTTTTTGAAATGTAGAAAATTGTCGCACAGGCAAGTGTATCTGATGAGATAACTTGTGTATCTAAACAGATACGCATTTTTGGCATGGCCCGCGTGTTTTTAGAAAAGGTTATGTCCGCCGTTGTCAGCTTGCCCCTGTAGTCCATTGCAGGGGAAGGTATCTAACTGATTCGTCATACCCGCAGTCTGTGGCGGGTATCCATCTTAAATTTGTCATACCTGCATGTCTGTGAGCTTGCCCCTGTAGTCGTTGACAGGGGCAGGTATCTATCTTAAAAATCCTAAGATAGATTCCCGATTAAAAATGTCGGGAATGACGAGGATGAGAGATTCCCGATTAACAATGTCTGGAATGACGAGGATGAGAGATTCCCGACAAAAAATTCGAGAATGACAGGGAAGGAGGAACGATGTCGGGAATAAAGGGAAGAGGAACGATGTCGGGAATAAAGGGAAGAGGAACGATGTCGGGAATATCGGGAATATAAGGAAGATGGATTCCCGTTCCATGGCATTGCGGGGGCACGCTACGCTGGGAATAACCTATGTGGGGAACGTTCTCCTTGCTGTTTCGCGAGCCCTTAATCATCGTGAAGCTTTGAGGACTGAACGGGAAGCGTGAACCAGAACCGACTGCCCTGTCCCAAGGTACTTTCCACCCCAATCTTCCCTCCATGTAATTCAACCAGACTTTTTGTTATGGCCAGCCCGAGACCGGCGCCTCGATTCTTGGAATCAGCCGATTGGCTCCGGTAGAAACGTTCAAAGACCGTCTGTAGTTCATCCGAAGGAATCCCGCAGCCGGTGTCGGTGATGCCGACATGTATAGACCCATCCGTATGGTGTTTCACCTCGATCGTGACGGTGCCGGAGGGCTGGGTGAATTTGAGGGCGTTGTTCGTCAGGTTGGTGAAGATCTGGATGAGTTTATCCCGGTCGCCTTGGACCAAGGGAATAGGATCGATGATGTTGGTCACGAGCGTGAGTGATTGTTCCTCGGCCATCGGCTGCAAGAGTTCGTCAACCTCTCTGGCGATGCTGCCGATATTCACGGCTGTCATCTCCAGTTCCATACGACCCGCTTCGATTCGTGAGAGATCCAAGAGATCATTGATCATGCGGGTGAGTCGTTCGATATTATGCTTGACGCGACTCAAGTAAAAAGTTTGACGTTCTGTTAACTCGCCAGTCAGTCCATCCATCATGTTCTCGATTAATCCTTTGATGGAGGTCATAGGCGTACGCAGCTCATGCGAGACAATCGAGACAAAGGCCGATTTCAGGCGATCTAATTCTTCAAGACGGTTGTTGGCCGCCTGCAGATCTTGCGTCCGATCCTGCACCCGTCGTTCCAGGCCTGCTGCCAGAGTTTCCAGGTCTTGATAGGTTCGGGCGTTGTCGATGGCTACCGCGACGTGATTGGCAATAGTCATAAGCAGATGTAAATCTTCCTGTGTGCAACGCGCCTGGCCTTTGTCCGCCCCCAGATACCCTAAAACCTCTGCATGACTGATGAGCGGGGCCGAGACAAAGGACACCACCTCGACCTGGCGGCAAAGGCCAAGAACGTCAGGATTCATCCGATCGACGTTGGCCTCTATGTCGGTCACAAGGACAGGATGGCCATGAATCAATAAGGTTTCGTCGAACGTGTCAGGAACAATGGAGAATTTCAAGCCCTTGATTTGTGGTTCTAAGTCCTGGGGAATGCCTGAAATATCCGAGAGGACATATTTGTTTTTCGAGGAATCTTTGAGCACCAGAACCATGCGTTGAAATCCCATTTTTTCTCGAAGGAGTGTGAGGACGGTTGTGAAGAGTTTTTGCATATCCAGGGTTGACGTAATGATCATCCCCGTTTGGTGCAATGTGCTCAATTGGTTTAATTGCAGAGTAATGGTGTCGACATAAGCGGAGATGGCCTCTTGGCGTTCCTGGAGCGTCTTGGCCATGGTATTGATGCTTCTGGTGAGTTGCCCCACTTCATCCATCGCGCCCGAGGTGACTTCTACATACGGTTCTCCTTCGCTGAATTGCCTGGCGGCTTTGGCCAAGCGCTGCAGCGGTGCGATGATACGGTTTGCCAGCACCAGCGTCAGCATAATGCCGGCCAACATAATGACCAGGGTGAACAGGCCGATCTCCCACACCGTGCGATCGAGGGCTTTCTTCATATAGGCAGTCGTGAGACCGACTTGGATGACACCCATTATCTGTGTCCTGCCAGACAGCGTCTGAACGGATTCGTCTAGGTTTTCTGAAGAGAGGAGATCCAAGGTCGTGGATGATCGTGCTTTTCGATAGACGGGTAAGGCAAAATCATACAGCGTTTCAGGATGTTTCTTTCTCATCTCGTCTGCCGGCGCTCCATTCGTCCGTGGAGCGAACTTTCCAATTTTTTTAGGGACGGTATCCCAAACCGCAATCAAGGGTTGGGGGTAAGGCTTGTGATATTGCTGGGAAAAGAAGGAGTTCGTAAGGGCAGCGTCCGGCAAGAGTGAGTGTTCTCGATCACGCATGGCTCGCGAGAGGTCCAGTAATATCCCTTTGGACTTCGCGACTAATATTCGTCCTTCCCTGTCTCTTACGATAGCGTACACTACTTCCGGCGCAGACAAGGCCCCCTCCAACATGGTTTCCAGATAGTCGATATCCTGGATGATGACCCGGTTCGTACTCACTTTCTCGATGGTTGTGACGAGTATCTTCCCGGTGTTCCTGAGTGCCCCTTCCATCCTGGCCGATTCCTGTTGAATGAGAAAGATACTGAGTCCGGAACAAACAAGCATAATCACCAAGCTGATATAGAGAGAGAATTTTGCCCGTAAACTCAGAAATCTCGGGCTTTCACTCTCCGGGTTGATGGGGGAGGGAGGCCATTGCGCCGGTGGTTGTTTCTCAATACTGTTCATCGAATTGCCTCAACACAGTCGAATTGATCGGTAATCCTAAAAAGGTTGCCGATTTTCGATTGATGGATTGATGGACGCGGTCGGGCGGCACAATCGTGCCCAGAATGGCCGGCGGCGTTTCACTTAACAGACGCTGCGAGAGTCGGGCTGCCTGCCGGCCAATGTCTGCATAGTTCATGTACGCCCCGACCACCGCACCGCTTTGCACTAATCCGGCGGAGAACGCAACCATGGGAATGTTGGCTTCCAATGTGGTGCTGATGAGGAAGTCCAAGGTATTTTCTGTGAGGACCGTACTGTCCGGGAGAAGCCACAACGCATCGATATTTTTTCCGAGTGCTTTGAGCGCCTTGGAGACTTCTTGTTCCTCATGAACTTCTTCCGAGACAATGGTCAGGCCCCGGGCCTTGGCTTCTTGCTGCAGTCGATCATGCAAGCCCCCGGTTTTTTGGGGGTCGAATAGTACGCCGATTCTTGAGACCTGCGGCACCAGCGTCTGTAACGGCTTGAGATGTTTCTCAAAGGGGATATTCAAGGAGAGGACAACCATGTTGCTGCTCGGAAGGCCATATTTCCTGGGGTCCAGGACCAAAGACACGATGACGGGAACATCCAGAATTTCCAGTTTGGCGGCGAGGGCGGCTTTTAACCCCACGGCTAAGACGACTTGGGCATCGGAGGCGCGAATTCTTCGGGCAAAGCTTCGTCCTTTAGCCATGTCCCCTTGGAGGTCATACTCCAATGTCACTTTGAACGATGAAGGAAGGGCGCTTTTAAAGGCGTCAATGGCTTCAGAATAGGCCCTGATCTCTGCGGATTTCAGAATCGCGACTTCTTCGGCGTAGGTGCTGTTGGGCACGCCGATGGCTATTCCCAAGCAGATGACCAGCCAGGCGTATTTTACCCGGCCTGGGAACCTTTTCCATCTGTAGGAGCAACGTTTCATTGGTTGGTAGAGGGTCGGTGTCACGTTCTTACATTCCCTGCACTGTGTGCCCCCGAGGGCTGAAAGATATGAAGTGCCTCTTGCCCAAGGCTGTCAGCGCATCTTTCCCTCCTGGGAACACACCCGTCCCACTATCTTATAAGAGCAAAGATAGTACCTGGTCTGTGACAAATGGGTCTAATGAACGGATGCGCTATTCACAGGCAGCCGAAGACTTTGTGCGAGGTTGTACGGGTGTGTTAGCTGTCGTATTTTAGCTGAAACTTACGCGGCGCTGGCCGATAGAGAGGGGATAGACAGGAAGTGACACACCTTGGGTGTCGTGTTCGTTTGATCAGGTTGCAGGCATCCAACTGAACAAGCAAATAACGTCGGAGTTATTTTGTCTCAGGCTTTTAGCGTTTCCTTATTATTAAAGAACAACAGGTATTCGATGCCAATCACATTCCGATATGAATTGCGTGGTACGCAATCGACATATTCTCGCTTCTTCTGTTTCCTGAATGATGGGAGCCTGATAGTGCGGTTGCCATCCGCAATTGAGACAACGGATGACAATTTGGCTTAACGATTCGCCGGCTTCTGTCCGAACATGACCTTGGCATTTGGGGCATTGCGAATCCTGGAAGCTTGCAGGTATCGGCCTGAGAATATCCAATTTGACCCGCGTATGTGGTCGGTGTTTCTTTTTTGGGTTTTT
>QIDY01000018.1 GCA_003228495.1 Nitrospirota bacterium | reverse complement strand
AATGAGCGCCCCCCACACAAAGAGCGAACTGCCGAACACGGGTGCGAGCAACCGACTGCCAACGATCTCCAAGCCCATCACCACAGCGCCGGTCGTAAACGCGGTCGCAAAACACCACCATCGTGGTAGGCTAATAGGGACAGGTGGTTGAGAAGAACGTGATGATGTCATACGATGTCAATACTCATGGCAAAAAGGAAATGATGCTAAAGCATGATTCCAAGGGTGTCAATTCACCACATGAAGGCCTCTGGAAAACTCAACTCTCTCTTCCCGGCTTTCTGAGATACAGAAAACCGGAAAGCTTTGTAGATGGAACTCATTCTCCAAATCCCGTAATCTCTCCTTTCGGATGACCCAATCCACAACACCTCCAACAAGCGGATCATCTCCTCAAGGAGACACACAACACATCAGTCGAGCGGCCGGCCTGATTGGCGCAGCTACGTTCTGTAGCCGCATTCTTGGTTTTATTCGCGACATCATCTTGGCCAATTTATTCGGAGCCAGTGCCGCCGCTGATGCTTTCTACATCGCCTATCGCATCCCGAATCTTTTACGGGAACTGTTTGCGGAAGGCTCCATGTCCTCGGCATTCATCCCGGTCTTCACCGAGTATCATTCCACACGATCCAAACAGGAAGCCTGGGAACTCGTTAGCGCCGCGTTTACAACGCTCCTCACACTCGTGACAGTCGTCACGCTACTAGGCATCTTTGCCGCGCCAAGCCTTGTCTGGCTATTGGCCCCGGGCCTCCATGATGACACCGCTCAATTAGCCACCACGACCCTCCTCACTCAAATCATGTTCCCATATTTACTTTTTGTAAGCCTCGCGGCCCTGGCCATGGGAATCCTCAATGCTCTACGTTCATTTGCTATTCCCGCGTTGGCACCTGTTTTTTTTAATCTATGCGTCATTGTTTTTGCCCTTGCCATTTCCCCCTTTTTGGAACAACCTATAATTGCCGTGGCAATTGGCATTGTGGTGGGAGGGCTCGCACAATTTTTGATGCAATTGCCGGGGTTACACAAAAAAGGATTTTTACTCTCCTGGAATTTTCATCCTACACACCCGGGCGTGAAAAGAATGGGGGTTCTGCTCATTCCTTCGCTTATAGGCTTAGCTGTTACCCAAATTAATCTGACGATAAGCACCATCTTAGCCTCGTATTTTGAAGGCGGGCCTACCTATTTGTTCTATGCGATGCGGTTGATTCAATTTCCATTAGGAATTTTTGGCGTGGCAATGGCAACCGCCATCCTGCCAAGCTTATCCACCCATGCTGCGAAGGGAGCACATAACGAGCTTCGAGCTACCGTGAACTTTGGTTTGCGAATGGTGTTCTTTATCATTCTGCCCTCGATGGTCGGGCTCATGCTCCTCAGAACACCGATTATTCATCTCTTCTTTGAACATGGGGCTTTTTCTGCTTTCGATACCGTTGGGACCGCTTCGGCTTTGCTTGGATTTTCCGTGGGCCTGTGGGCCTTTGCCAGCTACCGGATTTTAGCCATGGCCTTTTATTCTCTACAAGACACACGGACTCCAGCAATCGTGGCTATTCTCTCCGTCGGAATCAATATAGGATTATCCTTATGGCTCATGACACTACTAGCCCATACCGGATTAGCGTTGGCTGCCGGGTTAGCCGCTATAGGCCATACTCTTATCCTGGCAACCATTTTAGGAAAACGCCTTCAGGGACTATTATGGCAAACCCTTGGTGCCTCCCTTGCTCGAACGGGAATCGCTTTGCTTCCGTTGATAGGGCTCTGTGCCTGGATTGCCGCCTTTCCCTTATGGCAAGAAGTCGGCCAAGGTCCTCAAAAAATGGCTTGGCTATTCATGGCAATTGGTGGGAGTGCCATGGGATACTTTGGCATCCATCAACTCTTGCACTCCGATGAACTCGCACATATGAAGCTCATGCTTCAACGCAAGATAGTAAAAAGCAAGGAGTGAAAAGTAATGAAGTAAGATTAAGGGTTTGTTTCTCCCTTCTTACTTTTTACTTCTCACTCCTTACTGTTCACTACCGTTCAGAGCAGTCGCTTCGGCGCATCGATGATCATCAGCTTGGATAATGATGGACCGGTCACCTTGATTCTTGACAGCAGCACCAGAGAAAGGGGAGAAAAAGGTTAAGGACGCTGGGCCTCAGGCCGATAGAACCATACGACCCGATAGACAAAGAACCCCGGACTCGGAGAAGAGGAGGGAGGAGCTTAGATGACGCCAATCCCAGACCAACATCCGTTGAAACAATTATTCGGTCGATTGACCGAACGTAATTTTTCGGAAGCTTTGGGCTGGCCGAATTTTCAAGTGACCGATTATGTATCCAATCTTCTTTTGGAGTTCATTCATACCGATCAACTTACTCGCATCAAAAACCACGAAGGCGAACCAGTCGAAACAGTCGTCGAACTGTTATACGAAGCAGAAGACCATAGCCGGCATTCTTCCTCAGAAAAAGAATGCGACATTCACCGGCACATCGGCGACTTAACCTTATTCTTAGCCGGAATCTTTCCTGAGTATTGCAGCCGAATCAAATGTTCCGGATTGATCCATCACAAAGATTTCCTAGTCGATTACGTCAAAGCTGGCAAACGTTCCTACGGCATTGTGGCGACCTACCAAGACCCTCAAGCGAAAAACCCGCCATCGTTGTTCCAAACGCTATCGGCGAACTTTGAACTGTGCGTGGCTGGTTTAGGATTTGTGCGATTGGACCTTGACCGTTTTCAAGATTCCCCCTCTCGGCAAGCCAAAAACATTCTCTACCATTGAGATAGAGATTACCCACGTTTACCCTAACGACGATCTTCCTGCGGTTCATTCGCTGAAAAGACACGCCTGTCCACAAAATTCTCCTCCGAATACCAACAAATTAGAATATAGTGGTTTTTGATCGATCCGGCTTTAGAGTAGGGAAGAATCTGCCGAAATGAGTTAAGAAGAAAAACACAAGACACCCTCATTGGTCCTGCCTCCGAATAGGAGGAGGATTTCATTCATGGGGGCAATGAACCCCCAAAGAACTTGTCAGAAGATTTTTCTCAAACAGAATTTTTCGTATGACCCCGGAACTTGAAGAAAAACTCAAATCCTGTCCGAATCTCCCGAGCCCTCCGACCATCGCGATAAAAATTATCGAACTGGCGAATGATCCAGACAGCGACTTCAAACAAATTATTCAACTCCTGAACTGTGATCCGGCATTAGCCAGCAAAATTCTCCGAATCGCTAATTCTCCCTTATATCCCTATGTCAAAAAAGTGGAACATCTTCATCAGGCAATGATGGTGATTGGCCTAAACGCAACCATTTCTCTGGCCCTATCCTTTTCCTTAGTGAATTCGCTCCAAACCACAAAAGGAACGGGGTTGGATTATACCCTGTATTGGAAACGAGCCTTGATGGCGGGAACGGCCTGTCAAGTTTTAGGGAACACCTGCAATGTGCCAGAAATGGAAGAATTGTATCTAGCAGGACTGCTACAAGATTTAGGCATGCTGGCACTAGATCAGGTCTTTCCCGATCTCTATGTCGCACATGCCGGCCAACAAAGCGATCATGCAAGCCTGGTCTCTCTTGAACAACAATTTCTAGGCCTAACCCATGGGGCCGTAGGCAGTTGGCTTCTCGCTCAGTGGAATTTGCCTGATCGACTACGGTTAGCGGTGGCTGGAAGCGATGACCCTTCGCGCATCCCCCCACAAGATGAACGAGCGAGATTCGCCTATTGCGTCACCCTCTCGGGAATGATTGCAGAAATCTTTTTGAGGGAAACCAATGACGAATACCTGCAAATGGTCAACCATCGGGCCTCTTCGTTGTTGCAACTCACACCGGTAAGGCTCATGTATGCCTTAGAAACGATCAAGGAACGTCTTCCTGACACGGAGCGCATCTTTGAAATCGACTTACAAACCTGGGATGACCCACAAGCTATCGTGGAAAGTGCAAGAGAATCGCTTTTAGTCCGAAATCTCCAAGCGCTCAAGGAAGTGGAAGAGCTTAAAATGGACACCGTCAACATGGAAGAACAAGTTCACAACTTGGAAGAAACCCATCGTCATGACCCACTGACCGGAACGTTAACCAGAGCCTATTTGGATAAATACTTGAAAACGTCTTTCGAACAGGCCATTGCCGATGAAGATTGTTTGACCCTTATCTTTGGAGACCTCGACAAGTTCAAATCCGTGAATGACACCTATGGCCATCAGGCAGGCGATGTCGTTCTTCAATCTGCGGCTCATCTTCTTCTTCTAAAATTGCGCGGGACGGATAGGGTTGGACGATATGGCGGCGAGGAGTTTGTCCTCATCTTACCGAAAGCTCCACAAGAAGCGGCGGAAATTGTCTGCGAGCGAATCCTGACGGCATTTCGTAACACCACGCATGAAATTGCCGAGAACCAAAACCTCACTGTAACGATTTCCTTGGGAATTGCCACCCATACACCAGAGAATCCCTATTCCCATATCGCCGATCTACTGCACCATGCTGACGAGGCCGTGTATTACTCCAAATCAAATGGCGGCAACCAATTTACGCATTATCACTCCATGAAGACCGTACAGCCAGCCTAACTGAGGGTGCAGACGTCCTCCTTTTCCCCACATTACTTTCTCTGCCCCAAACTAGACCAATCTTCCTACCTTGCTTCATTCTTCAGTCTCAACTTTCTCCATCTTCTCTTTCTCTTGATCAGCAAAATCTAGGAGCATTTTCTCAAATTGGGGAGGATCGCGAACCGCACACATCAGTGGCGTAACCAATCGTTTGCATTTCAATTTTCTTACTGGGCATAACTACCCCAACGCTTCCAGGACTTCCTCATAATGACCATTCACCGTCACCTTGGGAAACACCTGGCTAATGGTCCCATCTTCGGCAATCAACACGGTCGTCCGTTCAATTCCCATATACTTCCGCCCATACATCGATTTTTCCTTCCACACGCCATACGCCTGAATCGTGGCCTTGGATTCATCACTCAACAAGGGAAAATTCAGCTCAAACTTCTTAGCAAACTTTTGGTGAGACTCCACGGAATCGGCACTCACCCCGAAGACGACCGCCCCCTTCTTTCGAAAGGCCTCTAGCCCATCCCGGAACGAACAGGCCTCTTGAGTACAGCCTGGCGTATTATCCTTGGGATAAAAGAACAATACGATCTTTTTCCCTCGAAGCTCAGACAACTTCACCACCCGCCCCTGCTCATTAGACAAGGAAAAAGCTGGCGCACGAGCCCCTACCTTTAAACCACCCGTGACAGCCGTAGTCTTTCTCTTCGATGACGTTGAGGAACTTTTCTTGGTTATCGATCCGGCTGCTTGCTTCGCGCTGGTTTTCTTAGATGTCGATTTTGCCTTTCCTGCTGTTTTAGAAGCACCTAAAGTTGTCTTTTTTGTCTTACTGGATTGTCTTTTTGACAGCATGAACTCCTCCTCTTGATGAAATTCAAATGAGGTATGTAACTATTATGGATGTCCCATAAAATCGCTTTCTGTTCTCACATTGATGACTTGTACCGATCGGCCATTGTACAGTGTTTAAATAGTTTA
>QIDY01000041.1 GCA_003228495.1 Nitrospirota bacterium | reverse complement strand
CATGATCGTCCCGCCAACCACACGCCCGGGCGAAGAAAGCAGCCGCATGATCGATAAGGCCGTCACTGACTTTCCACATCCAGATTCACCAACTAAGGCAAGCGTCTGTCCACCATGAAGGACAAAGCTCACATCATCGACCGCTTTAATTTCTCCTTTGTCGGTAAAAAACGACGTTTGAAGATTGAAAACCTGTAACAAAGGGGGGGCTTTTGATTCCATTTATCGACTTCGTAATTTTGGATTGAGAGCTTCTCGCAATCCCTCCCCAACGAGATTAAATGCCAACACCACAACAAAAATGGCAATACCTGGTATAAAGAACAGCCAGGGCGCATCGAATACAAACCCTTTACCATCGGATAGGATATTCCCCCATGTGGCATATGGCGGAGGAACGCCAAAACCCAAAAAGCTTAAACCTGATTCCGTCAAAATGGCAGAAGCCACGCCAATCGTGGCGGAGACAAACACTGGCGCTAACGCATTCGGCACCATATGACGAAAGATAATGCGTGCTTCTGGTATCCCCAAAGCTTTGGCTGCTGTCACGAAGTCCTGTTCTCGAATAGACAAAAATTCTGCCCGTACAAATCGCGCAGTTCCCATCCAACTGAACAGTCCAATAATGATCATGATGGTGTAGATGCTTGGCGGAAGAAGCGCAACTGCTGTCAGAATAAGAAAAAACGTCGGAAAGCACATCATCGCGTCTGTGAATCGCATGATCAGCGTATCGACGGTGATAAACCCCAACTTGACATGCCCATAAAAACCGGACAGCCCTCCCAATACAATCCCTATGCTCAAGGAAATGCCCACAGCTACAAACCCAATCGACAACGATACAAACGAACCTTGAAACATTCGTGCAAACACATCTCGTCCCAATTCGTCTGTCCCCATGAGATACATGCCGACAAAAGGCCTATCGGTTGGAAGACTATCCGGAGTAGGGACCGACAAAGGCGGAAGAAATTTGTCCGTGAGCCGTACCATTTCCGGGTCGAAGACTACCCACCATTCCGTCAACACCTTCCCAGCCAGAGCAATAAACAACAGGAGCATCAAGACCCAAAACCCGAATAGAGCCTGGTAATCTTTTTGAAAGATCCGAAGAAATTCTTGCCAGGGAGTTTCCGGCGGGGGCAACGCTTCAAGAGCCAACGACATTGCAGGCGCCTGACTCGAAAAATTGATGGATGATTTATCCATAATCTTGGATTCTTTTTCGTAGGGCTCTTTAATGCAACCGGATCCTGGGATCCACCACCGCATAGAGAATATCCGAGAGTAGGGTTCCCGACAATGTCAATACCGCAGCAATAAAATTCAAGGTCATAATGACCGGAAAGTCTCTGGCAAGAATCGCTTCATAAGCCAATCGTCCCAAACCCGGCCATGCAAAAATCTGTTCAAAAATAACAGACCCACCAATAAGGCCAGGTAGCAAGAGGCCAAACATCGTCACGAACGGCAACAAGGCATTTCCAAGCGCATGGCCATAAATAACCGTATTCTCTTGCAGCCCTTTGGCTCTGGCGGTTCGTACATAATCCTGACTCAATACCTCTAACATTTGAGAACGGACATACCGGGACAGAACGGCGATTCCTCCGATAGCTAACATGACGGAAGGAATAACCAAATGCCAGACACGATCCATGATCTTATAGGCCGGCTCTGCCTGTTCCATTCCAAAAGTCTTGATGCTAATCACAGGCACCCCCAACCATCCCACCACCCACAAAATTGCTAGATAGGACAAGAAAAATCCAGGGACGGAAATAAGAGCATAAGACAAAAATACCGTACTCCGATCATACAGGCCGCCACGATGAACCGCTCCGTAAATACCGGCCGGAAACGCCAACGTCCACACAAGAATTGTGGCTAAAATAAACAGGGGTAACGAATTGAGAAATCGATCCCAAATTTTAGGAAGGACCGGTTGACTATCCTTAAAGGATTTCAGTTCACCATTGAATAAATCACGAATCCAATAGGCATATTGCACATGTAAAGGATCGTCCAAATGAAACGCCGCGCGAATCTTGGCTATATCTTCAGGTTTCATCCGGGGATTCATGGGATCTACTTCGCTGGGTTCTCCTGGCGCCAAATGGATAAATGAATGCGCGACAAAGGACACGATGACCAACAAAATCAATCGTTGTCCAATATTACGAAGAATAAAATTCCACATAGTCAGTGCGTCACTAACAAATCGCTAGAGTTCATCTCGTTCACTAAAAATTTGGTGTGAATTCCAGCTTTCTCCATTTGTGAAAATAAAAGGTAATATCTCCACTTTTGAGGGGATAAATCTTTTTATATTCTTCCTTGCCGTCGGCGTTTTTTTGCACCAGGACGATCTTTTTATCCAACACCCTCGTACTTAATGGCGCATACAGGAACGTATAGGGTTGGTCCTCATGGATCAAGCGATGCAATTGATGGGTCAATTCCCGCTGCCTCTCTCGGTTGTATTCCTGCCGAATCCGAACAATTAGGCTATCTGCCTGTGAACTCTTGTATCCCACAAAATTCAGTTGTTGAGGACCGGCCTGGCTGGAATGCCAAATCTGATAGAGATCAGGGTCAATTCCCATGCTCCATCCCAACACAACAGCATCGAAGTCCCCTGTATTGACAAAATCCCCCAGGAATACAGCCCACTCGAAAACCTGCGTGTTCACTTTCACCCCGATTTTCTTCCAGGCATTTTGAGCAATGGTCATCAGATTTTTTCGAATGGGATTTCCGTTATTCGTAATCAGATTGAACTGAAAAATCTTTCCATCCTTTTCCAGCCATCCGTCTTCATTCATGTGCCAACCGGCATTCTGAAAGATGGCTTGTGCCCTTTGAGGATCATAGGGAAGGGGTTGAATCGAAGGGTCATACCATTCGGTGTTTTTGGGATAAGGGCCAGTGGTGCGTTCACCTTCTCCATACATCAGATAGTGAATGATTTCATCCACATTGATTGCCATCCCTAAGGCCTTCCGAATTTCCGCTTCGGCAAATAAGGGTTTCCGATTGTTGTAGCCAATATAGGAATACGCGAAACCTAGGCTGGAAAACCACTGATACCTGTGATCGTTTTTATATCGTTCGACCTGGTGTGGCTGCGCCGCGTAAAAGTCCACGGCTCCGGTACGAAACTCCACTTCCTGCGTGAAGAGCTCTGGAATGATCCGCATGAAATAGTCCTGATATTGCGCTGGCCCTTCCCAATATCCATCAAACCGCTTGAGATGAATAAATTCATCCCCTTGCCATTCCACAAATTGAAAACGCCCGCTGCCAATTGGATGCCGGTTAAATCGACTATCCCGCATACCAAAGCTTTCTTGAGCTTCATCTGATAAATTTCGCTCTTGTTTCTCACGATTCAATGAAGCCTCATTGAGAAGATGCTCGGGAAGTATGCCCATCGTCCATGCAGTGATCGCAGGAGAGTAAAGACGTTTATAAATGATTTTTACCGTATAGGGATCTACAATCTCCACAGTTTTGATTGGCTCGAAGTCCGGCGTCCGTGGCGACAGATTTTTCGGATTCATAATGGCTTCGTAGGTGAACTTCACATCACCGGCATCGAATTCATGGCCATCCTGAAATGTCACTCCTTGACGCAAATGAAACACAATGATGGGATTATGTTCGCCTACAGGGAGGATATCCGGAAACTTGACTCGAAGGGCCTCTTCAATTTCCTTTGAAATCTCCATCTGAGGATGAATCAAGTTTTGGTAAGGAAAATGTTTAAAGTAATGTTCACCCAAGACCAGCTGTAGACGATCGAATAAATCCTGATCGACCTGGGGAAGCGTGAACCTTACCCGCTCTGGTATGTCGATCATGACCGGCACCTCATGGACCTGAGGTTTTCCGCTTGCATCGGTAAGCAGCAGTGAGACTGTTTCTTCGCGTTTTTCGGAAGGTAATAATTCTAGGGATGTCACGCTCTCTCTAAAACCCTCAAGAGTCTCCTCCTCCCACGCTACGCGAAGTCTGCGCAAGAGCTGTTTGCCCGTGACTTCTTGACCATCAGGAAAGCGATGATGGGGATTCACTGCAAGATAGGCACGTTCGGAAATCTGCCAATTCGTCGCCAACCGACCCCGTAAGTCCAGATTCTCATCTAAATCCAATAGTCCTTCAAACACCTGACCGACAATACTGGAACTGGCCGAATCGGCATTCAGGATCGGATTAAGAATTTTGGCATCCCCACTAGATCCTTCAATATAGGTCACGAGGCGATTGGGATTGCCTGCGGCCTGATTTTCATAGGTGGGAACCCAGAAATAGGATTGGAATAGCAGGAGGACCAATACAAGAGGGATGAACAGGAGGAGGCGCTTGATAATCATTTATGTCACGATTACCCGAAGAAAATCACAATATTTCAATGGTATCAAGAACCTTCAAGGGATGCCATGCTTAATGATCATTATCCACAGCAGTTCCATGGACCAGTGATCCCGACAATTTAGCAGAAAATTCGACGTCTAGAGCATTTTGACCTTGCAGTCTTTTTTTGATTTCGCTAGAATCCGCGTTCCATTTTTTTTCAATCATTTTTTAAATCGGTGCGGCAATGAATACCCCGTGTAGTTTTGCTCGCCAGCAAGCTTTTTTTAGTTCCTGTCCATTGCCGGCAGGCAATTCTTTTCATCTTCTAGCCTTCCCTCATCAATTCCCGATGAGCTCTGTGTCCTATTCGTCTTTATCTTTTCGTCAATCTGACGTTCGACACGCAGAGTTCCGTTTTCCGGGTAGTCTGTTGAAGGAGGGTTCTTCATGGAGGATCGATCTCATTCACGCACCGTCTTCATCGTAGACGACCATCAAGGTCTGATTTCTCTCATCCAACGATGCCTCTCTCGAGAAGGGTTTCACACCGCTTTCGCTCATAGCGGCCATGAAGCCATCACGTGGCTCTCACACCATCACGCTGATCTTCTCCTTCTGGATTTACAACTCGCCGACATGTCCGGCGAAGATCTGATTAACCATCTCAAACAACGTGCCCTCACGCTTCCGTTTATCGTCGTCACTGGTCAAGGGGACGAACGTCTTGCCGTCAAGATGATGAAGCGCGGCGCTCGAGATTATTTCATCAAAGACAGTAGTCTTATCGAGCTTCTCCCATCTATTGTGGCGCAAACGTTTGAGCAAATCCACCAGGAGCAGCAACTCAAGCTGACCGAGGAGACCTTACGCGAAGAACGTGAGCGCATAACCATTACTCTATCCTCGATTGTGGAAGGCGTCTTCACAACCGACATGCGAGGACGCATTACCTACATGAATCGCATGGCAGAAGAACTGAGCGGATGGAACCAACGAGACGCCATGGGACGATCGATTGAAGAAGTTGTGCGATTTCTCCATTTGGAAGTGAATGAAAAAGACGATCATCCCGTCACGCATGTGTTAGACAGCGGTTTGCCGCTTCACCCTCTTGATCATTATTCCTTGTTCGATCAAACCAAAGGAGAACGACCGGTTGTCTATAACGTGTCTCCTCTACGACGATCAGACGGCAACCTATTGGGAGCCGTGCTGATTTTGCGTGATATGACCGAGCGAATCAAACTGGATGAGGAACGTCTTAA
>QIDY01000066.1 GCA_003228495.1 Nitrospirota bacterium | reverse complement strand
GCCATAGTGACGGCAACCAGAATAGAATTTCAGGCCGTTGCCCGTGCCCTTCAATTTCCTCATCCCGTTTCCCAGTATGGCTATCGGGCGTTAGAAAGCAACGATCACCTTCTGAATGTCCTGCTTATTCAGTCTGGCATTGGCCCTGATAAGGCCCGTGCAGGTGCTCAGCAGCTTCTCGACGGCCTATCGTGGGATGTCGTCATCTCTACCGGTTTTGCTGGGGCTCTTGATACAGGGCCTATCGGGTCGGTACTTATTGGGCATGAAGTCTTATCGGAGTCGTCAACGACATCTCTTGTCCCGTCGATCCCACAACCAGTCGCGTGTCATCCTGATTGGGTCCAAACGGCATTGGACATAAACTGGAAGGGACATGAATCTCTACGAAGTGGAAGATTTGTCAGTGTGCGGCATGTGCTCATCCATTCGGTTGACAAACATAAATTAAGAGCCTGTACAGGAGCCGTGGGGGTCGATATGGAAAGTGCGGCTATTGGAGAAATTGCCCAAGGTTATGGCCTACCATTTTTGATTATTCGGGCGATTTCAGATGGCGTAAACGAGGATTTGCCGGTAGACTTTAATCTCTTTCTTAAACCATCGGGATGGGTTCCCGGTGTTATGCATATCATGACGACCCCAAAATCTTGGAAGGGTTTCATTGATCTTTATCGCCATTCGAAACACGCATCGCTGCAACTCACGCGATTTTTTAAGGAATTCTTCTCTGCTGTGTCGACAATGCCAATCGTGCCAACTCCTATACGTGCCAAGTCTTAACCGATGAATGTGATTCAAGCTATTGGGGCTCGAGTCATTGCACGGATTGAAGAAATGGGAGCCATGCTTCTGTTTCTGCTGCGGTCCTTTGGATGGCTGTTTCGGCCGCCATTGCGGTTGTTCCAAATCATCAAACAATTGCATTTTGTCGGTTTTAAATCAACGTTTGTCGTCATTCTGACGGCCTTGTTTACGGGAATGGTGCTGGCGCTTCAAGGCTACTATTCCTTGAGGAAGTTTGGGTCGGAAGGACTCCTGGGTTCTGCCGTGGCGTTGAGTATGATTCGTGAGCTTGGCCCCGTACTCGCTTCCCTGATGGTAACCGCTCGTGCGGGGTCTGCGATGACTGCGGAAATTGGTATTATGCGGATTACCGAACAAATCGATGCTTTGGAAACGATGGCCATCAATTCCCTTCAGTATTTAATAACGCCGAAGATGGTGGCTTCACTCATTTCCGTGCCACTCTTAGTTGCCCTCTTTGATGTGGTTGGCATCGGGGGAGGTTATGTTGTTGGAGTGAAATTATTGGGTATCAGTGGAGGGTCGTATTGGAGTTCTATTGAATCCGCTGTGGAATGGAAGGACATCTATGGTGGAATATTAAAGTCGATTAGTTTTGGGCTCATCATCAGTTGGGTCTGTTGTTATAAGGGATACTTCACAAAAATGAGTGCTGAAGGGTTGGGCAAAGCGACGACAGAATCTGTGGTGTTGGCGTCGGTGCTCATTTTGGTATGGGATTATTTTCTAACCTCAGTTCTTTTATAGGGATTGGGAAGCCCGAAATGCGGCCATCGATAATTATTCAGTTAAAAGGGGTTGACAAGACGCTGGGTGGTCAGGCTGTTCTTAGGGGACTAGACTTGGGTATCCCTAAAGGTGACATCACGACGATTATTGGTCCCAGTGGTGAGGGAAAAAGTGTATTGCTGAAACACATCATTGGTTTGATTCGGCCTGACCGAGGCCAGGTGTTGGTTGATGGTGTGGATCTTGCGCAGATCCATGATCGCGAATTGAATGAGATTCGCAAGAAATTTTCGATGTTGTTTCAGTCGGCGGCCCTGTTCGATTCCATGAATGTTTTTGATAATGTCGCGTTTCCTTTAAGAGAGAAGCGGCTGGTTTCCGAGTCCGATGTCAAAAAATTTGTCCCCGAAATGTTGGAGCGCGTGGGATTGGAGGACATGGGGCACAAGTTTCCTGCGGAACTGAGTGGCGGGATGAAAAAACGAGCAGGATTAGCCAGAGCATTGGTGGTGGGCCCCGAAATTATCCTATTTGATGAGCCCACAACCGGCTTGGATCCTTTAATGGCTTATGCTATTCATGAATTGATTTTATCAATGCATAAAACTTTTGGGTTTACGGGAATCATGGTCAGTCATGAAATCCCAGAAATTTTTTCCATCTCTGATTGGGTGGCTATGTTAAAGAATGGTAAGATTCTTGCGGTAGAGCGATCCGATAAATTTCAACGACTGTCGGATCCTCTAGTTCGTGAATTTATTTCAGTTCCTCATGCTGTGGAGGCAGAGAAAAGTGAGAAAGTAGAAGTGACAAGGTAGAAATAAAAATGAAAAAGTACAGAGTGAGGAGAAGGAACTTGTCTTCTCTTTTCTCTTGCTTCTCACTTCTTTTAAGGATATTTCTTCACAAGGAGGATGGCATGATTCGATATTTCCTTTACCAGGTGAGGCATTAATGGAGCGCGGAAAATTGGAGTTTGTCGTCGGGTTGTTTGTATTAGTCGGGATTCTCTGTCTGAGCTATCTCGCCATCAAATTAGGAAAATTGGAGTTAATCGGGGGAGATTATTATGAACTCACAGCGGATTTTTCTTCGACCTCGGGATTAAAGAAGGGGGCATCGGTTGAAATCGCCGGCGTCGCAGTTGGTAGGGTGAAGACTATCGTACTCAAAGAGGATCAAGCTCAAGTGGTCTTGGCGATACAAGATGGGATCGCAGTGTACAATGATGCTATAGCCTCGATCAAAACTCGCGGGATTATTGGTGAAAAATTCATGGGACTTTCTCCTGGAGGGTCTGGAGACCCCTTATCCAATGGAGGGACGATTGTTGATACCGAATCCGGAATAGATTTAGAGCAGGTCATTAGTCAGTTTATCCATGGCAATGTGGAATAATTTTTCTTTTGATGACACGTGGAGGAGTTATGCCAAAGATCTGGGTCTTGTGGTCTAAAATGATCAGAGGGACTTGTTGCCTGCCGGGCCGGTTGATTCGGTGGAAGACCTGCTCCCAATTTGTGATGGCTCTGGCTTGGATTGCCATCTCGCTCATTTGGTTTTCTATGGCATGGGGAGGGGGTTCCCCAACCCAAGCGGTCAAAGAGACCATTGACCAGGTATTATCGGTTCTTGAAGATGAAGGATTGAAAGATCCTACCCGGGCAGCCGAACGGCGGGAGAAATTAGAAGCCATTATCGGACAGCGATTTGACTATGAAGAAATGGCCAAGCGCACCCTCGCTGCACAATGGAAAAAGCTCGATGCCGAGAAACAAAAAGAATTCGTAGGATTATTCCAAAAGTTTTTAACTCAGTCGTATTCTGGGAATATTGATGGATATTCTGGAGGAGAAGTGAAGTATGTGAAGGAACGGCTGAAGGGAGACTTTGCTGAAGTCCAGACAAAAGTGATATCACCGAAAGTGCAGATTCCCTTGGATTATCGTCTTCTCAAAAAACATGATAAGTGGGGGGTGTATGATGTCATCATTGATGGAGTGAGTTTGACCAAAAATTATCGAGGTCAATTCTCGCGCATCATTAAATCCTCCTCGTTTGACGCCCTCCTCGACAAACTTCGTTCAAAGATTGATCTGGCGGCCTCGTCTTAGGAGGCTGTCCCGGATTAGAATGATCTACTGCGGTTGCGCTGGATTCGGCCAGGGTTTCCGATTCTTTTCGTTCAATAGTCACCACTATTCGTCTCCAATGATCGAAAAATCCGACTCAAGCCAGCGCAACCTCGTGACGACCACTCATCTTGGACAGCCTCCTAGGGAGCCAGGTTGATGCTGTCTTCCCGTGCGTCGTGCTTGGCGGCTATGGTCTGCCTGGCCTTAACGGGAAGTATCATCCCCTCATTTGTCCGTGCCGAAAAATCCTTTGTTGTAGTCCCTGCTATTTCGACTTCCAAAAACGACGGGCGAGATTTTGGGCTTATTGTTCCCGTGTTGGACTCGGATGAGGAGGGCAATCTCCGGTCCCTGTTTGCCCCCATGCTGATTCATAATTCCTTTTTGGGAGTCCGTGGAACCCTCAATTATTTCCAATATTGGTCTGGTGGAAGCCAAATGGAAGCGGTGGGGTCTTATACTGAAGAGATTGAGCGGAAATTTAAGCTTCGATTTCAGGACCCCGGGTTTATTGAGGGTCTGTTTTTTGTGGATATCGGAGCACAGTTTTTTAAAAATGCCACGAAACGATTTTTTGGTGTAGGCCAAGTCACTCCGGAATCGAATGAAAGCAATTATACCGGTCGTGAAATTCAGGTTCATTGGAATTTTGGCATTCATCTCAACGATGTGACTCACTTGTCGATCAATCAGCGGTTTCGTGATGTGGAAATTCAGCCTGGAGGAGTGAATGATGAGCCCTACGCGAAAGACCGGTTTCCGGGAGCTCCGGGTATGGAAGGGGCCAGGATTTTGGCTCACCGATTGGTCTTTCGCTATGATTCCAGGGATAATCTCAATACTCCTACCGTTGGTACACGATTTGAGGCATTTGGGGAGTTGGCCCAAAACTTCGATCGGCGAAGTATTGAGGATCAACTCTATTTTCGATATGGTTTTGACGCCCGTCGGTTTTTCCCCAGTCCCTCGAAACGGTACATTTTCCTCATCCGAGGGATGTTGCAATTAAGTTCTGGAGACGGCATACCCTTTTATGAGCAAAGTTCTTTGGGAGGAGAAGACAATCTTCGAGGGTATGGGAGAGATCGGTTTATTGATAGACATATGGTAGCGGTGAACGCGGAAGAACGTATCCATATGTTTAAACTCAATCTATTCAATGTGAATATCGAATTTGAAGTAGCTCCCTTCGTCGATATGGGCCGGACTTATCGGGACTTTGAATTTCGGCAATTTAACGAATGGGAAGTCACGCCTGGTGTGGGGTTCCGGGGAATTGTCCGACCAAATTTAGTAAGCCGGGTGGATTGGGGATATAGCAAGGAAGGTGGGGCGGTGTTCGCCGGGTTGGATTATCCGTTTTGATTCTTCGTAAAGATAGAAGCCTTTTGAATCCTAACAGCAAAGTAAAATGGGTTTTCTTCTTCGGACTGAGTTTGGGGATGTTTGTTTGGCCAGGATGGGCCTGGAGTGATTCGCCCAAGAGTTTCGATTCTCCCGAGGGTCTGGAACAGGAGCTACAGTATTTGCTGTCCACTGGTACGGCGCAATCCAAGGATCCTGCAA
This sequence comes from Nitrospirota bacterium, assembly GCA_003228495.1. Lineage (GTDB taxonomy): Bacteria > Nitrospirota > Nitrospiria > Nitrospirales > UBA8639 > Nitrospira_E. The sequence continues at coordinate 406 of QIDY01000066.1, read as the reverse complement.
AGTTGCGGCGTTTGGCTAGCCTGTATTTGGACTTAGGGTATGGGTTGTATGTTGATCAGGAGAAAAAATTGGCCTCTTTTGAAGAAGGAGCTCGATTGGCCAAAAAAGCTTTGGAGCAAGAAGAAGCTTCAGCAGATGCTCATTTTCTTTATGCGGCCAATCTGGGTAAGGCAGTCCAGTTGCAAGGCTTGGTAGCAGCGGTGCTTTCCCTTCAGACGTTAAAAAACCATGTGAATCGAGTGTTGGAACTTGACGAGGAACATGCTCCCGCTCATCATATATTAGGGCGAATTTATGAGGAATTGCCCTGGTTTTTAGGAGGCGATCCAGAGGCTGCAGGTAAGCATCTTAAAAAAGCCATCTCTCTTGATGCTCGCTATGCTCCTGGCCGATTGGATCTTGGAAA
>QIDY01000309.1 GCA_003228495.1 Nitrospirota bacterium | reverse complement strand
ACCGACTGTATCGCGCCAGAGCATACGCGGACTTCTCGGGCGGCATCGGTGCCAGCGCAATCACTTTTCGATCTCGTCGTTCGTCACTCATAGACACGTCTTCCAAAAATAAGGAGCAGAAAGAAGGCCTGCACTATAGTCAGAGGAAGGCATACATCTCAAGTTCCATTTCTCGTCAACCGATGGCATCTTCAAAAACTCTTGAAACTAGAAGGCTCCTTGACTACACTCTCCCGTCCCCTGCTGAATTTTCTTCATAACATCCTATGAACATTTCTGATCGTCAATCCATGCATGGCCAATGGTCCTCCCGCTGGACCTTTATCCTCGCAGCCACCGGCGCAGCTGTAGGCCTGGGCAACATTTGGAAATTTCCTTATCTTACCGGCCAAAACGGGGGCAGCGCATTTGTCTTGATTTATATCATCTGCGTGGCCGCATTGGGCATCCCGCTCATGATGGCCGAAATTCTACTCGGCCGCCGAGGGCGTTCCACCCCCATTCGGTCCATGCAGATCCTAGCCACCGAGAACAACGCGGGACAATGGTGGCAGATCATCGGCTGGGCGGGCACTATCGCCGGCATGTTGATTCTTTCTTATTACAGCGTCATCGGTGGATGGACCCTGGCCTACATCTTTAAATCTATAGCCGGAACCTTTAGCGGCGCCACCGGAGAATTTGCCGCTTCTACGTTTGAGACCTTTGTAGGCAGCGCCGGCAATTTATTCTTTTGGCATACGGTATTTATGATCATCACCATGGTAATCGTGGCAGGAGGCGTCCAAGGCGGATTGGAAAAAGCCGTGCAGTTTCTCATGCCGACGCTCTTCTTCCTCCTTTTGCTCATGGTGGGCTACAGCATGACCACCGGCTATTTCGGGAAAGGCTTGGAATTCCTCTTCACCCCGGACTTCAGCAAACTCACAGGTTCGAGCATGCTCTCCGCTATGGGGCAAGCATTTTTTAGTCTCAGCCTTGGCATGGGCACGATCATGATCTACGGTTCCTACGTGCCAAAAGATACATCCATCGCCAGCACATCCGTCGCTATTGCACTTGCCGATACCGGCGTGGCATTGCTCGCAGGCATGGCCATTTTTCCAATCGTGTTCGCTAACAATCTTGAACCCGGTTCAGGCCCAGGGCTGATCTTTCAAACCTTGCCGGTGGCCTTCGGCAATATGACAGGTGGCATTATTTTTGGCTCTCTCTTTTTCATTTTATTGCTCGTCGCAGCATGGACCTCATCCATTTCCCTCATTGAACCGCTGGTCACCTGGTTGATTGAAACCTTTGGCCTATCTCGCATCACCGCATCGCTCTATTCCGGCGTGGCCACTTGGTTGTTAGGCTTAGGCACGGTCTGGTCATTTAACATATGGGCCGATGTGAAATTTTTCGGCCTGACGTTTTTTGGTCTCCTGGATTTCATCACCTCAAACCTCATGCTTCCTTTAGGCGGTATCCTCATTGCCCTCTTTGCCGGCTGGCTCATGTCTTCCGAAAGCACCAGAGCCGAACTTAAAATTTCCAACCCCACCATCTATCTTGCCTGGCAAGCGCTGGTTCGTTACATCGCGCCGGTAGCCGTCTTCATCGTCCTCCTCAACGCCATCGGCCTCCTGTAACAAAACAGGGGCCTGTTGAATATTTCTCTCCCATGGCACGTAAATGCCCAAGGTACAACCGATGTCAGCAGCCAAGGGGAATGGTCAAAAAAGTCCGCTCGTCTGCGCGTAGCCGCTTTCAGTCTTCGTAGCCACTTCGACGAAGTAGGCTCGGCGAAGGCTGGGAACGCCACTGGCATGCGGGCCGTAGCTCTTGCGAAGGCTGGCGGCTTTTTTCAACATTCTCTATGGAGAAAAAAAGGAGAATCCCAGATTAAAGAGAGTCGCATTTAACCCCGTATTACGATCACCAATGTTCGCATTAGAAATATGATGAAAGCGGATCCCGGCGGTCACGGCCCAATTTTCATCGACAAAATAGGACACCCCAGGACCCGTTTGAAGCACAAAGTTAAATTGAGTGCTTTGTTCAGGAATCCGTGGAGCCAGATCCGTCCACAACATCCCAGCCCCCGCATCCCAAAAGGGCATCCAACGACCGAAAGATACAAAATTGTATTTCACCACCAGCGAGCCACCAAACGCGGACGCGCTAAACGGTTGATAATAGTGAGCGACCAGCGGTTCAACTAACAACTCAATATTCCCTGCTGCCCACCCGGATCCTAGTTCATCTGTCAACACCAGCCCTAATTGAGGTAAAATATATACGGCACTACGATTGGCCGAGGGCGCGTTACTAAACATATTGTTTCCCTGCCAAAAACCTGTCAAAAGCCCATATTCCAACGTGCCTTTGGTCACCCTAGTGCGGGCATCGAAATCGCCTCCCCAGACATGGCTGACAAGAAGGCTAGAAAAGATCAGCCCCGTCAACCATGCGATACGGTGTTTCTTTTTTAATACCGTCATCAGCTTCCCTTTCCTGGAAATCAATCAGCGGGGTTTTTTGCAGTTCTTCAAAAAATGACGTTGGACCGATCTTCTCCCGGCTTGAGAGGTGAATATGCCATTCTGGTCAAAAACGAGCAGGAATTTCGCATAAATGGCAGTAACAATTCAATGAAATTTTTCCACACATTGGTTACAATAGAGTACGCTCTTGAGGCCCTTCATGAAAACACCGACACTTCCCAGCAACCACACATCCACGATCAAGCACGATCCTATCAAGCGCCTTTCGTTAGCGGTCAGGGAATTAGACAAACTCATCAACCGCGCTAACCAACTGGCAAGCCTGTCGGAACAACCGTTCCTCAATGACCTGACAAGACAACCCTCTTCTCCTGTAGGAGTCAATCCACCCCCACGACTTCTTCTACTACCTCAACCTCATAAGAGGTCAGGGGAAAAATTTTTACAAAAATAACAAAGCTACTGGCAGGTTGTTAGGAAAAACAAGGTTTTGCATTGAGACTAGTTTTTTTGACGGAAAAATGGGGAGAAAGAAAATTCACCGCCCCTGCGTTTCTTTATAACCCACCGCGCACAGAGCTTCCTTCGGTTCCACGTGGTCTCGTTCCTTGAAGTAGGGTCCAGGAAAGGCGCTCGCATGGCCTGACCATTTGTAGATTTGAACCCATGAAGCCATCTAAAGGGGCCTGTTGAATATTTCTCTCCTCTGGCACGTAAATGCCTCAGGTACAACCGATGTCGGTAGCCAAAGGGAATGGTCAAAAAAGTTCGCTCGCCTGCGCGAAGCCGCTACGGCGAAGGCAGGGAACGCCGCTGGCGGCTTTTTTCAACATTCTCTAAAGGTATCCAGCTCCCTTTTGGAATCTTGCCAATAAGTCCTATCACCGAAAAATTCCCTCCAAACATTTAAGAGCTTTAGAACCCGTATTTCGAATGACTTGCTCCGTTTTAGGAATGAGCAACACATATTTCGCGCGTTCCCCTGTTGCCTTGACCTGGAGATAGTTGGCATCTTTCGCGTTTTGAATCGCTCGGCGAGCTTGCGAGGCTGAGAGTTGTGGAATTAGTTTTTCCGCATCGCTCATGGTCACGGGAATCTTTTGGATCTGCCTCACAAACAACTCTGAGAACAACATCCAGTAGTAGGTTTGTTGCAACTTCGGTTCTCGAGCAAAAGCCGTAATCCATTCCTGTGCGGCTCCTTTGTTCACCGCTTCAATATAGGCCAAAATTTCCTTATCCGAATATCGTTTCATTACAACCCCTTCTCTGGAGAGTTTTGCCTATCTGTGTCGACATTGCTCGCAACCATTTCCCAAATCTTAGTACATACTACTTAACACGTCAATATGCAACGTATTGTATTTATTCAAATAAATATTATTTTTATATCCATAATGAAATCATAATAGTATTCATTTTGGCAATCAAAATGAACAGTGATATTCTCCCTATATGCTGTGGGCAAAAAGAACGACGAAACCGATGGAGGAGGAATTCTCATGAAACCTACGATGAATCTACAGAATCGGCAAAACGGTCTTTCCGGAACTCATCCTTCACCATCTCCTATGCGACAAGTGGCCCTGATCAGCAGTCTCATCTTTTTTGTAACGGGTGGGCTCACATCGGCCTGGGCCGGAAATCAGGAACGCATCAGTCAACCGAATACGGTTCTTCACTTCACAGGCTTTTCTCTCCATGTTGGCCCTGGGGGATTTCATATCGGGATCGGAGGGAATCATCGACACGGGGATCACCGAAGTCGTGGATATGGGCATCGGAGGCATTATGGCGGAAAACATTATGGGCACCGACCGCACTATAAAAGCGAGAGACCATTTTTCAGTCGACATGATCGACGTCATCACTATCATCATGGAAATTATCGAGCCAACAAGCACTTCGGAAGCCATGATCGAGGACATCACCGAGGGTATGGGGGACATCGCTATCATCAAAGCCGATGGTAGATTTAAAGCCTCATAAGTAACCCCGCCTTTTCATTCGCAAAAGCACCTTCCCCATTATTCCCGTTGGGCCTATTGAATATTTCTCCTCCATGGCAGAAAAACGGGCTAAGAGAAATCCATATCCGTGGCCGAGGGGAATGGTCAAAAAAGTCCGCACGCCTGCGCGAAGCCGCTTCGGCGAAGCCAGGTCCAGCAAGGCCGCGAATAGCTTGGCTCATCCCGCATGGTGACCCCTTTGTGTTGGCGCGCGGCGCGTACGCCCAGTACGTGAGCACGGCAAAAGGGCGAGAACGTTGCTGGCGGCTTTTTTCAACATTCCCCGGTTGGGCCTCCATGGCCCAACTGGAATGCTCTCAGGAAATTGAAAAGAGGTTTGGGAAACTGAAGATGGTATGTTAAATAGGGTGAGTGGGTAGAGGATTAACGAACTTTTTTGTCAGAAAACCCAAACCTGAAAATCCTGGAATCTTTCTCGGGTTAAGGTAAGATTGAGTTTTTTGCCTTTACAGGAATCGAGCAAGGCTCAGATATGCCGATCGAAGTACCAGATCTAAAAAAATAGAGGAAAACAAGAGCTTCGGGTTTTTTGACCATACGAGGTCGCATGCACATATCGCGTGCACATATAAGGAAGACATAACGTCACGGGGAGCCTTTCCCGTTTTGATCTCCTGTCGCGAAGTTGACAAAACCTCAAGAACACGTTGCTCAGGAAAGTCGTATGGTTCAGGGAAGAGGAAACTAGCTCTCACAGGAATCGCGTGTTCACTGTCTCATGGAAACGTTGAAAGACGAATATTGATTTTGGCAAGATGGGTCACCTTGCCTTTTACGAGGTAGGAGATTGTTAATTTTTTTGTATGGGGGAAGAGGGTAAGTCAGTACATTCACAGCGTACGTGTGATAGATCAGTTTTCACATCATAAGGTAGACGGTGGGAGAAGACTTGTGCCCATTGACATAAAGATTGTTCCTGCTCGGGAGTTTATTCGGACAAAAGCCAATGGAGAGTTTGATTTAGAAGGGACAAAAGAACTGTTTCTCGCCGTGTTTGCTAAGATGAAAGATGCCAATGCTTCTGAAGTCATAATGGATGTTCGGGAAGCGTCATCAACACTGACGGCCTTCGATATTTATGAACTCCTTTCGGTCTTAGATCAGGTGGAGTCTTTGAGTGCCTGGAAAATTG
>QIDY01000195.1 GCA_003228495.1 Nitrospirota bacterium | reverse complement strand
GATAATGCGCATTAGCATAATGCGTCCCTTTTTCTAAAAGATAACGCAACCCTCCTTTGCCGAGACGATCCAAATACCTCGTGGGCAAATCTCCCCGAAATTGATCAACCGTGATTTGCAGGACGAGTTGAGGCTTGGCAGCGTCGTTTTCTTTCCCCCATGCCAACCCGGAGAGCAACAGCACAAGTGACAGCAACAGAAAGGATACCCCTACAATGCCTGTTCGTTTTCTCATGACTCTTTTCCTTTACGGAGTAATCGCATGAATTGGGTCAGACGAGCCATTAAAAAAAACACCGGGCCCGGTCCATGGCCGGGCGCGGTGTTTCTGAAACACTGTTCCCTGATCTTAGTGCGAGCCGCCGCCGGTTTGCAGTTTTTCCATCACTTGATCCAGACTAAAGCTGGCCGCCTTTTGACGGGGCGGATAATCCTTGAAAGTGGCCAGGAATTCCCCCACATATGTTTGTGCCGGAACCAGCAGAAAGAGATGATCAAGCATCCAGTCCCAATAGGTATTGGAGGTGATTTGACCCCGCTCATAGGGATCCCGTCGCAGGTTAAAGATCAATGGAGCCCGTAATGGTGTGAACGGGTTGGCCCAAATTTCAAAGGTCCGTTCCACTCGTTGTTGTAAAAAAATCAATTTCCAGTCTCGATAGCGCAACGCACTGAGATCGCCATCGTCGGTAAAGTAAAAAATTTCGTCCCGGCTTCCTTTCTTTTGCTTTCCCATAAGATGCGGGAGGAAATTGTACCCATCCAAGTGAACCTTGAACGTTTTGTTTCCAGCCTTATGCCCCTTCAACAGCTTCTTCTTGATATCCGAATCGCCCGCGATAGCCGCAAAGGTCGGCAGCCAATCCATATGGTGCATGATCTCGTTCGACACCGAGCCGGGTTTAATATTGCCCGGCCATTTGACCATGGCCGGCACCCGCCAGCCGCCTTCCCAGTTGGTATTCTTTTCTCCCCGGAATGGCGTCATCGCAGCATCGGGCCAGGTGTTCATATGCGGGCCATTGTCGGTGGAATAGAAGACAATGGTATTGTCCGCAATTCCAAGGTCATCCAGTTTTTTTAGCAGCTTTCCCACATGCATATCATGCTCGACCATGCCGTCGCTATACTCGTCTTGACCGGAAATCCCACGGAGTTCGGCTTTCACATGCGTGCGGAAATGCATCCGTGTGCCATTCCACCAGACAAAGAAGGGCTTTTTGGCTTTGTGTTGGCGATCGATGAAGTCAATGGCCGCATCGACGGTCTCATCGTCAACGGTTTCCATGCGTTTCTTGGTCAACGGACCCGTATCTTCGATTTTGCCATCGGCATAGGAATGAATCACGCCGCGTGGACCGAATCGTTTTGCGAAATTCGGATATTCCTTGGGATTCGGATAGTCCGGAAGTTCAGGCTCTTCCTCCGCATTGAGATGATAGAGATTTCCGAAGAATTCGTCGAACCCATGATTGGTGGGTAGATGCTCATCCTTATCTCCCAGATGATTTTTGCCGAATTGGCCGGTGGCGTACCCCATGGGTTTCAGCACTTCCGCGATGGTGGCATCTTCTGCTTGGAGGCCAAGTTCGGCGCCGGGCAAGCCGACTTTACTGAGTCCGGTACGAAACACGCTTTGGCCCGTGATAAACGACGAGCGGCCTGCCGTACAGGATTGCTCCCCGTAATAATCGGTGAAGATCATGCCTTCGTTGGCAATCCGATCGATATTCGGTGTCCGATACCCCATGACTCCTTTCGTATAAGCACTGATGTTCGACTGCCCGACGTCATCCCCCCAGATGACCAGGATGTTGGGTTTGTCTTGTGCCCACACAGGAGCGATCATTCCTAATGTGAGAACCATGCCTATGATGAGAGGCGGCGTGTGATAAAAACGTCTCATGTTCTCCTCCTTTGAATTCAAAAATGTGTAAAACGTTGTCCCATTTCTCAAGCACCGTAAGAGAACTCAAGTAGGGTGGACTTGATGGTGGCCTGTACATTCTTTCTCCGTCATCCTCGCAAGTTTTTAGCGGGGATCCATCTTTCTTTATCATCCTGGATGCCCAATGCCCCGTAGCTTGCTTCAGGGTTATCTATTTGAGAACTGTAAACCATTGATCTGTTGAATACCCCGACCGCTTGAGGTGGAGGATCTTTTATTGGAGCACCAAATAAAAACAGGGCATTTTTATTGTTAATAGATAATAGACACGGTCTATTAACATTTATGTATACAAGAACGTTAGAGAATCAATTGCCCAAAAAGAGCTTCTTTCTGTTTGGCCCCCGCCAAGTCTGGAAAAGCACGCTGTTAAAAAAAGAACACGCAGATTTGACTGTCGATCTGCTCGATCCTGAACTTCAACTAAAACGAACGTGGAAGCCCCGCCCTTTGGGCGGGGCTTTTTACTCTTCATGCATTAGTTCGACTCTATAACTGCCGCTTCCTTCGGATCTTGGTACTCATCTTTACCTGTCAATCGGACAACCACCTTATCCAGTTCTCCGGTATACGGATAGTGGTTCTTGACCCGGTACTTGTTGCTTACCGGTGTTCCGGCATCGATGCCCACATCAAAGGTCTCGGACAGAGAGAATGTGGAAATATGCATTTCGGGCATATCCACCTCGGCCACTTTCTTGCCATTGACATAAAGTTCTCCTTTACCGCCGGGGAGGCTTTTCTTCTTCCCCACCTTTTCGATGAAGTTGAATTTGATATCGACTTTTCCGGTGCCGAGTTTCGGCGATTCCATCGTGTAATACAGGCCGTTGTAATAGTTGTAATCGTAATACACCTTGTTGTCCTTGATGAAGAGGGTGTATCCGCCTGTGAATGCGCCACAGGCGACAATGACGCCTTCCTCTTTTCCGGTGAGATCCAGCGTCGTCTCTATGCTGTGGGACCGCCCCTTCACCGGAGGCGATGCCTTTTCGGCGATCCGTTGGGCTCCCGGATAGTAATATACGAATTCCTTCTTATCGCCGAACAAGCGGTTTTGTTGTTTGGTTATACGCTGTATCATATCATCGTGCAGAGGAAACACGTTGTTCTTCCATGCCAATTCATCCCAGCGTTTTCTCATTTCCTTCAGTTTTCCCGGGTACTTTTCAGCCACATTGACTGCCTCGGAGAAATCCTCGTCAACATGGTAGAGTTCCCACACATCATTCTCAAAAAGTGCGGTCTTGCCCAAGAACCATGGCATGCGATCACCATGAATCGTGACCGCCTTCCAGCCGTCCTGGTAGATGCCACGGTTTCCAAAGAGTTCGTAGTACTGCTCGGGGTGTCTGGTTTTAGCTTTGGCGTCGTCGAATGAATAGGCCATGCTCACTCCGTCCAGATCCATCTGCTCTTCGCCGTCCAACGTTTTCAGAAAAGGTGTTTGAGTCACTTCAAGAATCGTCGCACCGATGTCGATGATGTGATGGTACTGGTTGCGTATCTCGCCTTTGGCCTTGATACCGGCCGGCCAGTGAACCACAAGCGCATCCTGGATTCCGCCGCGATGGACGACCTGCTTGAAATATTGAAACGGGGTATTCCCCGCCAACGCCCAGGCAGCGTGGAAGTGCGCGTATGTGGAGGGGCCGCCCCATTCATCAAGATGCTGCATATTGGCTTCAAGCGGAGTCTGCAGACCATTGAGCACAAACGTTTCATTGAAAGTCCCGCTCAGGCCCCCTTCTGCGGAAGAGCCGTTGTCCGAAGTTACAAAAATCAGGGTGTTGTCGAGTTGGCCGGTTCGCTTTAGCGTATCGATGATACGCCCGATCTGCGCATCAACGTGATCGAGCATCGCGGCGAATACTTCCATCTGACGTGCGTAAAGTTTCTTCTCGTCTGCACTCAAACTATCCCAGGCGGGGAGCGCTTTGGAGCGTTTTGTCAGCTTGGTCTCCGGGGGGATGATGCCCATTTTGAGTTGTTTCTGATGAATGATCTCACGGGTTTTGTCCCAGCCCATGTCGAACTTGCCTTTGTATTTTTCGATATACTCTTTAGGTGCCTGATGCGGCGCATGCATGGCAACCGGTGCCCAGAACAGCATAAACGGCCGATCCGGTGAAACGGAGAGATGTGACGTAATGTTGCGTATGGCCTCGTCAGCCATGGCTTCGCTGTAATGGTATCCGGGCTTGTCCTTCCAGTCCTCGGTGGGATAATGATCCCGCCAGACCAGCGATCGGTAGTTGTCGGCATCACCTGCCATAAAACCGTAATAGTGGTCAAATCCTTCTCCACTCGGCCAACGGTCGAACGGACCGGATTCGGAGACCTCATACAGTGGCGTATGGTCCCATTTGCCGATGGCGTAGTTCACAAACCCGGCTTTGCTCATATGATTTGCAATCGACTTCCCGGACTCCGGCGGAAATGCGTTGTACCCGGGAAATCCCATTGCCGTCAGAGAATGAGAGCCCAAACCGATTCTGTGGTGATTGCGCCCGGCCATGAGTGCTGCACGTGACGGAGAACAGAGCGCCGTGGTGTGAAAGTTGTTGTAACGCAAGCCGTTTTCTGCAAGTTGATCGATGTTGGGAGTATCAATCTGCCCCCCGAATGAACCTAGATGTGCGAAACCCGTATCATCGAGCAGAAAGATGATGACATTGGGCGTACCGGCTGGCGGTTTGGGTGTAGGGGGCCACCATTCCTTGGAATCCTTGTAGGACTCGGCGATTTTGCCTTTGAATTCCTGACCGTATTTCTTGAACGATTCGCTTTCGGTTCCGGCCGCAAAGACTCCCGGACTTGCCAGCCACACGGTCAATACGGCTACTACTGCTACAGTAAACGTTTTCCATGAAACCATTCTTTTCATTCTTCGGCCTCCTGTGCGCCGGTCAAAACCGGCAAGGTGTTACAGTGAAAGTCTTGAACGTTGAAGTCTTAGCGAGCCACAACGCCTCCGAGTCATGCGTAGTCGTGGGTAACCACGGCTGCGAAGCGTTGACAGGGGTGCGAGTATTGGTGTCAGACTTGGCTAAGTTTATTAACACTGTCTTTTCTTGAAATTAATCAAGTCTGGCACCATTACGAGGCCGCATACATGAGGGCAGTGCGTCCGAATTGATCCTGAAGACCGATTTTCGCGCCATGTTCCAGTAAAAGACGAACCGTCTCGAAATGGCCGTTGTATGACGCCATCATGAGTGCGGTGCGGCCGTCAGGGTCCGGCGCATCGGGCCTTGTGCCTTTATCGAGACTAGACCGCACCATTTCAATGCGCCCATCACGCGCTGCATTTCTCAACGCCGGCCCGGAAGAATTTTGGGAGTTGAGCGGTTGCGCCCCAACCCGGTTTTCGAGGGCCACCACAACCAGAGCAAGCAGACCCATGAAACACAAGCCTGCCTGCCCCGTAAGAATTCGGATACACATCTGCTCAGTCCAAAAGTGTAATAACGACCTTGTCCAGCTTCCCAATAAACCGCTTAGTACCTCAATTGTTGGGCAGGTTTGTAGAACGCACAGTCCTGTCATCTCTATGATCCGGGTTCACAGAGAAGATCCAGGTGTTGCCCCGCCAACATGCAAGCCAGCCGTTAGCCTGGTGTGTACCAGATGGGTGAAGTGTAGGCGCGGTCCTGGACCTGCATTTTTGTGCCTTCCGGCATCTTGACGTTAAAGAACTTCGCGTCATACGCGGTCCAGCGCGGGGTC
>QIDY01000103.1 GCA_003228495.1 Nitrospirota bacterium | reverse complement strand
GGTTCCGTCATTACGGTGGAGCCTCGACTGTTGACGGATACCACACTTGATTTCTTGAATTTGCAGAAAGTGCATGAACACATTTCCAATTTGGCTGAAGGACAGCGTCGGCATACGATTGCCGCCCGACTGCACCCACCTGTGGAAGCCACAGCTTTTTTATTTTTTGAAATTCTTGGAGTTACGGACACGACGTTACCTGAAACTCTGGCAGAACCCGACTGTCAGGCAATCATGGACGGGTTGGTGGCACAATGTCCGGAAGTGGCCAAGGCTCCACAAATGTTGGAAGCGCCAAACTATGCAGCTTATGCCTTGTTTGATGCTCAAAATGCCGTCCGTCTTCATCGTCTGGCCGATGAAACCGCTGCGGTGTGGCATGACCTGGAAGGTCCGGTTCGGAGTCGAACGGTCGTTCATCTTCACACGCAATGTGGAAATGGGGTGTATATGCCGGTATGGACCGATTTATTCGACCCGGACCTTCCAGAGGAACATGGTCCGATATGGACATCGCCGGATGTGTGGGTTTTTACGGCTGATTTGCCCATTGAATGGCCAGGAGAGATGCTCACCAACCGGCTACTGGCCGAGGGGTGCACGCGCTTTGAAAATCATATTGTCGAAGCTCCCGATACTTAGGGTTTGCGACCCCTTAATTTATAGTGGATTCGTAAGTTCAACTTTTCAAATTTGGAATGACTAGCATCCCGCTGCCTGCCGTAATCGCTCCATGACTTTTGGGGGAACATGTAACGACCCGCGTCCCTTCCCGAGTGCAATGTCCGGTTTCAATGTCCCATGAAAATCACTGCCTCCTGTCATGAGCAAGTCGAACCGACGTGCTAACCCCAGATTAAAAGAAATGTGTCGTGCCGAAAAAGTGCCGTAAAACACTTCCAGGCCCTGCAAGCCTTGCTCGGCCAAGGTTTGGCAGGCGGCAATACTGTCTTCTTTGTTCAATCCTTCCCAATAGGGATGCGCGAGTACGGGGATCCCTCCGGCGTCAATGATCCACCCAATGATGTCCCTGGCTTCGGGAACGGCTCGCTGTACATAGGCATCTCCATGTGAACCCAACAATCCTTCAAAGGCCTCTTTCATACTGGTGACATGCCCCTTCGCGATCAGAACTTGAGCAATATGAGGGCGGCCGATGGTGCCGGTTCCGGCAGTCTGTTCGACCTCAGCTAGCGAAATATCGATCCCAAGGGTGTGCAGGCGATCCAATATATGGCGAATTCGTTCTATGCGCGTTGAACGAAGAGTTTTCAGTCTCAATTGAAATTGGGAATCGGTCACATTGATGAAATAGCCTAGGATATGTACTTCCCGATTTTGAAACTGGGCACTCAATTCAACGCCAGGGATCAGTTCCAGGGGAAGGTTTTTGGTGGCTTCCATCGCTTCAAATAAGCCATCTGTGGTGTCGTGGTCAGTGATGGCCAGGATATCCAGGCCCTGTTGACTGGCGAGGTCAATCAGATCGGTTGGTGCAAAACTTCCATCCGAAAAGGTTGTGTGGGTATGAAGGTCAATGCGGCTCATATTTTATGGAAATGGCTAGGGTTTTCGAGCCAGGGCTCGTGCCGTAAACGCTAGATCAGACACGGAGGTTCCTGTGTGATCGCCCTCATCGTAATGAAGAATCTGGAGGCCGGAAAGGAGAGTGAGTAATTCATTGGCCTCTAGACAAAATTCTTTTCGGCGTGGGTGTTGTCGATAAAGATGATTTTCCAGAAGAAAAGTTTCGTACAGGATGACGCCTCCGGGTTTTAGGGCTTTGAGCAATTGAGGAAAGAGGGGCCGGTAAAGATAAAAGAATACCAGAATAACATCGAAAGCCTCCGTTCCCAAGTCAGGAGGGCGCAGATCATCCATTTCTAAATCCAGGCATTCAGTGGTAATTGGTAAGTGATTAGCTTCTTGGGCCTGGGCTTGGAGACAATTGAGGGCTGCACGATCACGGTCGATGCCGTGAACGGAAAAGCCTTGAGTGGCCAGGAAATGCGCATGTCTACCTCGTCCTGTGGCGACATCCAACGCCTTGCCATGAGGCAACCGTGAGAATTGGGTAACCAGAAATGGCGAAGGATTGCTCTGTGTTGTTGGGGCCATATCCTGTCGAGACCGCAGCAATCGGATCCCGACCGAGCCGGTAAAGTCTTTCATGGGAGGACGAATTTTTCTTACCCAAACTTTAAGCTGAGTCAGAGGAAATTCCTGAAAGAGTGTTTGACAGAGATGTTCAGCCAGCGTTTCTAGAAGGGCACATGGCCGACATTCTCCGATTTCTTGCACACGTTGAGTCAGGGCCGCATAATCAACGGTATCGGTGAGCCGGTCGCTGTGAAAGGCTCGGTCATTCGGACATCGTAAGGTAAGATCGAGCAAAATGGGTTGGGGCTGGTTTCGTTCGATTTCTGTGACGCCACATCGGGCATTGAGCTGGATTCCTTTGATGATAATGGATGAAGCCATGAACTCGCCTATCAAACAATTCTTAGAACAGAACGTTTTTGTGATGCGTGAGGATGACAGTGAAGTACATCGAGGAGACGCCGACTGAGCTAACGGCGAGTGGGAGAGTGGTCTGGTTCGCTGGCCAACTGATGACCAGCGAACGCAAGAGAGCTCGTGCTTGGTTATTGGCCAGGGACGGCGTCAATCGAGGCGCGGTTTTCCGCATCTCGCTGGCATGTTCGTTCCGCGAACATGCGTTGGCCTGCAGAAGCATCACTCGGGATACGAGCCAAGCAAGCCGAAAGCGAATCACCTTGGGTCCCTTGAGACACTCGGTTTGGCCCCGTGGTTTCGGCGCTGGCCGCGCCACTTGAGCTAGACGGAGTTGACGATCCTCCACCCGAAGTCGAACCGCCATTCATTTGGGCGCAGCCCAAACTTAACGTGAAAAGACTCATGGCAGCCCAAACGAACAATTTAGCAAATGGTTTCATTGGTTAAACCCCTCCTCAATGGGTAAACAGAGGGACAAATATACTTGAGTGAGGCCATGAAAAACAAGGTGGAGAGCTTTTCGTTCGAATATTTTGTCCAGATGGAGGCATCCTCGTAAATCGTAATGAAGCAATCTTGACTGATCAAAGGGTTATTGCTAGGGTCAAAAGCCTAGCTTTTATCAGGTATGTGAATGAACTATTTGTACGGCCAGGCTGATTGTTAATCGGTGTGTCAGGCCCATGACGACCTCAAAACGAGCCTTGTGACCTTTCAAGAGATTATTCTCTCCCTGCATCAATTCTGGAAGTCCCGCAACTGTATCCTCACACAACCGTATGATACGGAAAAAGGCGCGGGAACCTTTAACCCGGCCACCTTTTTGCATGCCGTTGGTCCGGAGCCCTGGCGTGCTGCCTATGTCGAGCCGTGTCGAAGACCGACAGATGGTCGCTATGGGGACAATCCCAACCGTCTTCAGCATTACTTTCAATATCAAGTTGTCTTGAAACCGGCCCCTGCGGATTCTCAAGAGCTCTATCTACAAAGTCTTGCTAATTTAGGTCTAGATCCGTACGAACACGATATTCAATTTTTACAGGATGATTGGGAGTCACCGACTCTGGGAGCCTGGGGGTTGGGTTGGGAGGTCCGCCTGGATGGCATGGAAATTACCCAATTCACGTATTTTCAAGAAGTCGGCGGTTTGGAAATGAATCCGGTGACGGTGGAACTCACGTATGGATTAGAGCGGATCGCCATGTATTTGCAAGAAGTCGATAATGTCTATGATTTATGGTGGACAGAGGGTGTTCGGTATGGGGAGCTGTATCATGAGTCGGAAGTGCAATGGTCGATCTATAATTTTGAAGTCGCAGACATCAATCTGCTCCAAACCTCGTTTGATCGTTTTGAACAGGAATGTGAACAGTTATTGGAGCATCCAAGGGGCTTAGTGCTTCCCGCCTATGATTATTGTATGAAGTGCTCACACTTTTTTAATGTCTTGGATGCGAGGGGAGCGATAAGTGTTGCCCAACGTACCGGATATATTGGCCGTGTTCGCAATTTGGCAAGAAAATGTGCACAGGCCTACTACGATCAACGTGAACGCATGGGCTTTCCTTTGTTGCACCAGAACGTTCCGAGCCCTGCACAGAAAATACGAAAAAAACGGTAAGCGGTATTTTCTCCGTTTCCTTTGTCGAAGTCTTTAGTTTTATGGCGTCTAAAAAAAAACCACAGACAAAGGGTAGGCGCTCTTCTTCTCGAAAACCCACAACTGCGTCTTTGCGATTTTTGTTAGAAATTGGCACGGAGGAGTTGCCTTCGGCCTTTTTGCGTAAGGCGTTGGATCTCTTTGAATATGATGCAAGAGAGATGTTTAAGAGCAGTCGATTAGCGATTAATTCACTGCAAACCCTTGGCACCCCCCGCCGATTGACCTTAATCGGGACTGGGGTTGCCCCGGAGCAGGATTCTTTTTTGGAAGAAGTTGTTGGTCCACCCAAAGCCGCCGCTTATGATTCCGCTGGGAATCCAACAAAGGCCGCTGAAGGCTTTGCCAAATCGCAAGGGGTGCCGGTTGACCATCTGATGATAAAGGAAACACACAAAGGGATGTATGTGTATGTTAACAAGGATCAACCACGCCAACCGGCTAAACGTGTTTTGGCAGATGCGATCCCGAAGCTACTGGCCCAATTATCGTTTCCAAAAGCTATGCGGTGGAATGAATCGCGAGTCAAGTTTGCACGGCCTGTCCGATGGATTGTGGCTATGCTGGGTAAAGAAGTTCTTTCGTTTGAGTTTGCGGGAATTCGATCCAGCGTAATGACGAGAGGACATCGATTTTATCGAGCTAAAGGAAAAAAGCCGGGGCAGACGTTTTCTCTCACCACTGCCGCCAACTATATCGAGACCATGAAGAAGCTTGGTGTGTTGGTTGATCCTGATGAACGGTCGGTGGAAATCAAGGCACAGATTGCCAAATTGGCAAAATCAGCCAAGGGTCAGCTTGATCCCGTCTATCGTGAGGAACTGATTGAAGAGGCGGTCTGTGGAGTTGAATATCCTCAGGCCATTCTTGGAACATTTCAGAAGGAATTTTTAGCGCTGCCCAAGCCTGTTTTAATTTCTTCAATGAAAGAACATCAAGGGTTCCTGTCGCTCGTCGGAAAAGACGACAGGTTGTTACCCAAGTTTGTTGCCGTCACGAATATGCCTTGGGGAAATACCGAATTAATAACCAAAGGGAATGAGCGTGTGCTTTCGGCTCGTCTCAAGGATGCGCAATATTTCTTTCAAGAAGATGAGAAGCAGCCGCTCCATGAGCGAGTCCCTGCGTTAGATGGAATCATCTTTCATCATAAATTAGGGACGATGCGTCAAAAGGTGGAGCGTGTACGGGATTTGGCAGGGTGGATGGCAATGACGCTGGATCGACATGATCTCAAGAACATCTGTGAACGTGCGGCCTTGCTGTCCAAGGCAGATCTGACAACCGGGATGGTTGGCGAATTCCCAAACTTACAGGGTGTAATGGGGGAGGAATATGCACGCCATGATGGTGAACCTCAAGAAGTCTGCCAGGCCATCGGAGAGCAGTATCTTCCTCGATTTCCTGATGATCACTTACCTGCGAGTCTTCCAGGTAAGTTGGTTGCCTGTGCTGATCGATGTGATTCCATCGCGTCGTTTTTTGCTGTGGGGATGGCGCCATCCGG
>QIDY01000400.1 GCA_003228495.1 Nitrospirota bacterium | reverse complement strand
CAAGCTCCAATTATCATGACAACCTCATGCCCGCATGGACTCATTCTTCGATATGACAACCCGGAGGAAATTGGAACGGACCGCCTGGTCAATGCCGCCGCCGCATTTTCGCACTATAAACGAGGCCTTATCATCGTCGATTTTGGGACAGCCACGACATTCTGCACCATTACCCAACAAGGGGAATACCTTGGTGGGGCTATTGCTCCAGGCCTGAAGACGGCTGCTGACTCCCTTCATCTCAAGACCGCAAAGCTCCCTAAGGTTGACCTGGCCATTCCAGACTCGGTCATCGGTCGTGATACGGCAACCAGCATGCAATCCGGCATCATGTTCGGCTATGCAGGCCTGGTGGACGCCATCGTCAAAAGAATTCAAAAGGAGATTGATCATTCAGCCTACGTCATTGCTACGGGAGGACTTGCACCAACAATCATCCCAATTTCACAAACGATTCAAGAAGTCAGACCTCATCTTACATTAGAAGGGCTAGCCCTCATCTATGCACGCATGATGTCAGGCTGTGGATAACTTCTCAGATCCTTCCTAATTTTCTCTCTCAAAAACAATAAGAAATATAAGAAGAAGTGGGTTGACTTGTCAGCCTCAGTGACTATCTGAGCAAGGAATACAGAAATCTATCGTTAATACTCAAGAATTGACCATTCATGGCTATATTTTCTGAAGAAAGTCATCCCACATCCACGCCTGAAAGCAATCTCGAAGAATCCCTTTTGGAATCTGCCCAAACAGAAGATGACATATCGGAATCCCCTTCAACCGAAACTCATGAACAAGATACAGAGAAGCAGGCTCAGGAAGAACTTCAAATTTACCAAGATAAGTACATCCGACTAGCGGCTGAATTTGAAAATTACAAACGACGGGCACAACGAGACCAAAGCGATGCCATTCGCTATGCCAATGAATCGCTCTTAAAAAACTTACTTTCCACGATCGACAATCTTGAACGGGCCATTCAAAGCGGAAAAGATGCTGGAACAAGTGGACCCTTATTGGAAGGTGTCGAGCTAACACATAAACAATTCATCGAAACCATTGGGAAATTAGGCGTACGCCAAGTTTCCAGCACCGGAAATCCCTTTGATCCTACGATGCATCAAGCGGTGGCCCAAGTTGAGTCCGATACCGCCGAACCGAATACCGTCGTAGAAGAGTTTCAAAAAGGGTATTTTTTACACGACCGTATTTTACGCCCGGCTATGGTCACTGTCGCAAAAGAAAAATCTGATCAGACCGATCCAATATCTACACAAGACGCTGGCGAAGAAGGAGGAATACAAGCATGAGCAAAATTATTGGAATTGATTTAGGAACGACAAATTCCTGTGTTGCTGTGATGAGCGGAGGAGACCCCAGCGTCATAGCCAATTCAGAAGGGGCACGCACGACCCCGTCCGTAGTAGGCATTACCGACAAAAATGATCGATTGATTGGCCAAATTGCTAAACGGCAAGCTATTACCAACCCAGAAAATACGATCTTTTCCGTCAAACGACTGATGGGAAGAAAGACCTCTTCCCGTGAAGTCAAAGATACCGCAAAGCGTCTTCCCTATAAGATTAAGGAAGGAAGCAATGGGGATGCTCATGTGGAAATCCGAGGCAAGAGCTATAGCCCGGCCGAAGTCTCTGCCATGATTCTTCAGAAAATGAAACAAACAGCTGAAGATTATTTAGGTGAAAAAGTCACCGATGCCGTCATTACCGTCCCAGCCTATTTTGACGATAGCCAACGACAAGCCACAAAAGATGCCGGCCAAATCGCAGGCCTCAATGTCTTACGAATCATTAACGAGCCAACGGCTGCATCGTTAGCCTATGGCCTCGATAAGAAAAAAGACGAACGTATTGCGGTCTTTGATTTAGGTGGAGGCACGTTCGATATTTCTATTTTAGAAATTGGCGAAGGCGTCTTTGAGGTCAAATCCACGAACGGGGACACATTCTTAGGTGGAGACGACTTTGACTTAAGAATCATAGATTGGCTGGTTGATGAATTCAAAAAAGATCAGGGCATTGATCTGCGAAATGACCGAATGGCCCTGCAACGCCTCAAAGAGGCTGCCGAACGCGCCAAAATTGAGCTGTCCACTTCACAGGAAACAGAAATTAATTTGCCCTTCATTACTGCTGATGCCAGCGGTCCAAAGCATTTAGTCCTAAAACTGACCAGGTCAAAATTAGAACAATTAGTTGATGACCTGATTGAACGGACAATCGGACCCTGCAAAAAAGCCTTAGCCGATTCAGAAATGGCCACCGGGGACATCAATGAAATCGTTCTAGTCGGCGGGATGACCCGCATGCCAAAAGTCATAGAACGGGTCAAGCAGTTCTTTGGAAAAGAACCCCACCGAGGCGTGAACCCTGACGAAGTCGTGGCCATTGGAGCCGCCATTCAAGGTGGTGTACTCAAAGGTGAGGTTAAAGATGTTTTGTTATTGGATGTCACACCGCTTTCACTTGGGATTGAAACGCTGGGTGGAGTCTTCACACGGCTCATTGAACGCAACACCACGATTCCCACAAAAAAGAGCCAAATTTTTTCGACGGCCGCCGACAACCAAACGGCCGTCACAATCCGCGTTTTCCAAGGTGAACGAGAAATGGCTAATGATAATAAATTATTAGGCCAATTCGACCTCGTGGGTCTTCCTCCTGCCCCACGAGGCATGCCACAAATAGAAGTCACCTTTGACATTGACGCTAATGGAATTGTGCATGTGTCAGCTAAAGACATGGCGACGCAAAAAGAACAATCCATTCAAATTACGGCTTCCAGTGGGTTAAGCAAAGAAGAAGTCGAACGCTTGGTTAAGGACGCAGAAGCGCATACCGAAGAAGATAAAAAGAAGCGTGAGCTTGTTGAGTTAAAAAATCAAGCCGATACACTCATATACAGCACGGAAAAGAATGTCAGTGAACATGGTGATAAAATTAGTGAGGAAGAAAAAACCAATATCACATCTGCCATTGCTGCCCTAAAAACGTCTCTCGAAGAGGCAGACCTCGAATCCATTAAAACAGCCATGCAAAACCTCACGACAGCATCACATAAATTGGCTGAAGAAATGTACAAGAAGGCTTCGGAGGATGCCGCATCTACTAGTACTGGCCCGGACGGTGACTCCGGACCAACCGCCTCAGGATCAGAAGAATCCTCGAGTGGCGACGAAAAGGTCGTTGATGCAGAATTCGAAGAAGTAGACAAAGGGAAAAATTAAACACGCATTCCAACGCGCATTCATGATGGGACGTTTGTTCAATCCATCCATACTCATCAGCATCTCTCGTAGGTACCAGTGATGACACAGACGGGGAAACGCGATTATTACGATGTGCTGGGCGTGGATCGGAATGCTTCTGAAGATGTCATAAAAAAAGCATTCCGGAAACTCGCCAGGCAACATCATCCCGATCTTCACTCCGAACCCGACAAGAAAAAAACCGCTGAGGAAAAATTCAAAGAGGCTGGTGAAGCCTACGAAGTCCTCAGCGATAGCGATCGTCGAAAAAAATATGACATGTTCGGACATGCCGCCGCCGGACAAGGGGGTGGTCCCGAAGGTTTCGGATATGGCGGCGGGGGCTTCGGAGATGTGTTTGGGGATATTTTCGAAGACTTCGTCGAGGCCGAAGCCGCGCCGAACAAGGGAACGATCTTCAATATAATCTAGAAATTTCTTTTGAAGAAGCCATAAACGGCAAAGAAGCCAAACTCAAAATTCCTCGTTGGGAAGTCTGCGATAACTGCCACGGAACCGGAGCAAAATCCGAAAAATCCATTAAAACCTGTTCCGCCTGTCGTGGAGCCGGTCAAATCCGACTCCAACAAGGCTTTTTTACCATTAACCGGACTTGCGGACAATGCCAGGGGTCAGGGCAAATCATTGCAGATCCATGCAAATCTTGCCGTGGGCAACGTCGGGTGCATAAGGAGCGCATGCTCTCAGTCACCATTCCAGCAGGAGTCGAATCAGGGATGCGCTTACGCCTTTCCAATGAAGGTGAACATGGAATGAATGGCGGGCCGCCAGGCGATCTGTATGTGGCCTTAAATGTTAAACCTCATTCCCATTTCGTGCGAAAAGGCCAAGATATTCTTTATGACCTTCGTCTCCACTTTGTCACAGCCACTCTCGGCGGACGAGTGGAAATACCGACGTTAGATGGCAATAGCATGGTCAAAATTCCAGAAGGCACACAACATGACCAAATTCTTCGGTTAAAAGGCCTGGGGTCCCCAGGCCTCAAGTCCCACGCCCGTGGCGATCAATTGATTCGAATCAAAATTCAGATTCCCACCAAACTGACGCCCCAACAACGGGAACTCCTAAATGCCTTCGCTCAGGAAAGTGACCTTTCCACCGATACCCAAGGGGAAGGCCTCTTCGACAAAGTCAAAAATCTCTTTGACTAAAGAACCCCTTCTGAGTTAGTTCAAATAACGCTTCACACCACATGCCTGTTTTTTTCATCCATTCCAATGATGTTGGGAATGGAGTAATCAACATTACCCACCCTCTCTTAAGCCACATCTCAAAAAGCCTACGGACAAAGGCTGGGGATTCCCTGATCTTCAATGACGACCAGGGGCATCGCTATCATACGGTCGCCATTCAGGTCACGAAAGAAACGCTGCAAGCAACGATTCAACAAGTGGAAGATCCTCCCTATTCCACTCACCCTCCCTTAATTCTAGCGCAAGCCCTTCTCAAGGGGGAGAAAATGGGATGGGTCATGCAAAAAGCTACCGAGCTCGGGGTTTCGGCGATTTTACCCCTCATCACTGATCGAGTCATTCTCAAGCTATCAGGGAAACAAGAAGAAACCCATCAAGCACGATGGAAACGCATTGCCTTGGAAGCTGCGCAACAAAACGAGCGTTGGACGCTGCCAACTATTCTGCCATTGCAAACCTTTCAACAATTCCTCACATCCACTCAAGAAAGCCAAGTTATTTTCATGGCAGAACGAACAGAAGGCGCATCACTGTTAACGATACCCTGTTCGACAGAAAAGCACGAATCAGGCGTCACGGTCGTCATCGGGCCGGAAGGTGGCTGGTCGACAGATGAATTAGAGTCCGCTCAATCTCACCATTGGGCATTCGCATCTTTTGGAAAAGAGATTTTACGTGCAGAAACCGCGAGCCTCGCGGCCTTGGCTATTCTGCAAGCCCGCTTGCATACCTGAAAGAAGGTATCTGGAAACGACTACGAAGCGGAAGGTTCGGAAGGAGTCGAACGAAAATGAAGGATGGTTCCATGGTCCCCCACCGCAAACCCTTGGGTCGCATCAGGAAGAGATAAACCATAGAGTGTTTCAGTATTCAGGGTTTCAACCTCTTCCCAGGTAAACCCAGCATCTTCGGTCATAAGAATAGTTCCACGTTCTCCAATAATACGGCCACTCAAAGGCGTAGGGAATTGGATATTGACCAAGTCAGCAGGCTTCAGACAGGGGCTTCCGCAGGCGCGTGCCCGATCAACCCAATCCTTTCCTGCATTCAAGGTTTGAAAAATGGCTCCCTGGGTCCCCACGGCCCATCCTGAGACGGAATCGGTAAACGTAATATCAAAAAACGTGACAATATTATTGGTAGCCTGAGGACTCCAAGATGCGCCACCATCACTCGTCACTAAAATCGTCCCGAGGGCTCCGACAGCCCAGCCCTGTTTGGCATCCATAAAATGAATGCCAAATAAATCAGCCGTTGTGCCACTGATTTGATCATCCCAGGTCTCCCCGCCATCATTGGTGACCAAAATCACCCCACGCGCGCCCACAATCCAACCGTGTTGCGCTGAAAGGAAATACGTCCCATACAGCATGCTATTTGTTCCACTAACTTGAGGCATCCACTGTGCACCACCGTTCTTGGTGTAAAGAACCGTGCCATTTTGTCCGAGAATCCAGCCATGCTGAGAATCAGCAAACGTGACAGCCGTTAATAACATATTGGTCCGGCGTGGCGCCTTTTTCCAAGTCGCACCACCATCCTTCGTCTGCAACATTGTTCCACCGGCACCGACCACCCAACCATGTTGCGCATCCTGAAAATGGACATCCAACAACGTCCCAGGTGAGGGACTCTCTTGAAGCTGTATCGTTAAGGGAGATTCTTGAGCCAAGCCAACCAGGGGCATTCCCCCAATCCACACCGCGAAAAGTATAGAGACAACAAAATTATTCTTTACAGATTCATTCAACATATTCAGGTCAGTCCTATCCGAATCAAGAAATCATGAGAGAGGCGATAATCAATCAAAAATACATTGAAACGAAGCAGGTTTACTGGGCACGACCCTTCTCATTCCAGTAATCCATATCTGGAAGCCCACGCCTTAACATTTTAAAAGGCCCACCCACGATGGTTATCCATTGCTTAGGTTTACAGCAATCTCCGGTTTCCAGCATATCCCAAGACCCTCGTTTAACAATGAGCGTCCCTTCCATCAAATCATTCTCAAAACCTTCCGGAGTGCCAACCCCAAAAGGCTGTCGTCTTGGAATTCGAGCTTGAATTTCAGTGTCGCTCCACGACACGACCTGCGTAGCCATCCCATTAATCAAGACTTCCGTCCGTGAGACGTCCTCGCCCAAGCGATAATTCTGCCAGGAATGAGCTTGCCGATGAAGCGTTAACCGGGTCGCTTCGGATATTTGCAGAAATTCACCAAAGCCGGAACCAGTGATCGTGACCAACTCATCCAGCCCGCCTTCTTTCGGAGTATAGTCATGGATTTCGGGTCGGACGACGGTAAACTCTCCAGCTATATGCTGGACCACTTCCTTGCGCTCACAGCAGGTACCATCGGCATTAGGAATGCCGCCCCCCCGCCTCACCACAATCGGCCCGGTCATGGCACTAAACGGCACCCACACGTCAATCTGATCATCCAACCATCGATGAATGACGGCAGGAATGCCACCAATCGACACCCCATTATTGGCCGCTTCAAAATCAAAGGCATAGGCAGTGTCGCCACCTTCGGAATGAACACCGAAATGCTTTCCACGAATAATGACCAACGTTCCAATGGGGCCACGCTTAGGGAAGTATTCATGGACCTCAGTCACCGCGACATCAAAAGACCCAATGGTGCGATCCTGTCCATCACGATGCAACACCAACGAGCCCGATTCCGCATTCAACGGGACATGAACGACAATAGTGCGATCAGTCCATTGTGCAATAGCCGCCAGCTTCCCACCAAAAAATACACGACCATCTTTTGGAGCCTTCTCCCCAAAACTTTGCCCGGAAAGCACGACCTTACTTCCGATCGGACCATATTGCGGATCATACGCAATGGGAGGGACCACCGTCAGGGGCATGGCATTGCTCACCGCATAGTCCACCGGAGCACAGCACGAACCATCCGGCAATGGATCGCTAGACGCTAAACGAACCTCGACCTTGCCTGTCTGCGCATTCGCCGGAATCTGCACTTCAATCTTCGTAGGCCGCCACCGACGCACTTCCGCCCGAATACCATTAATCAAGACTTGATTTACCCCAAACATGGTATTGGGATCGCGCGATCCCGCCGTATTCCCAAAATGCTCCCCTTCGATCGTCACGAGAGACCCTGCCTCGGCCTTTGAGGGATTCACCTTCGTAATTTTCACCGACTGAAGAGTGAAAGTCCCCGCATCTCGTTTCTGTCCTCCATTCATCACCATCACGGGGCCCGAACGGGCTTTTAAAGGAACTTTGACTAAAATAAAGTCCGGCTCCCATGATTGGATCAGAGCAGACACCCCTTCAAACTCCACACGATTATTTTGAGTATTCTGAAAATCCCCAAACCCTTCCCCACTAATCGTCACCGTGGTACCAGGCGGGCCCTCAGGCGGAAAAATTTCTGCCTGAGCAACGGCACCTAGGGTCAATACCAGGAAAATCAGCCCACTAACCATTGAAAAACGAGATATCTGTTTCATAGTGCTACAACCTTTTGATTTTAAAAGAAAATGAAAAGCATTAATCCACTTTTTGATAACAGAAGCACCAAAACCATCAATTGTTACAAGCGCCGCGTACGAAGAAGACCAACCTAATCTGGGAGGGTACCAACAACAGAGGTGGGACCGGACAGCAAAGGTGGACAAATAACTATATCAAGCCATCTTTTTAGCCGTCAATTTACACCAATCACGCGACAATGCAGGGGCAGAAAACGCGCCCAGACTTACAAGATAATTGCCGAAAGTACATGATTTCCCCTTCTCCCAAGAGACCCTAGATAGACCTCGTTATAACAATATTCGATTCGGCTTGCACAAATCGGCTCTATCCCATTAAGGGAATGTAAAATCTATTCAGAACTCTCTCCCTAAAAAGGGTTGAGGTGAGGGTGAACGGCATATTTGATGGTTACAGTACTATAGTCCGTTTATCTACAATCAATCGGCACGGAAAAGACTCCGGCATGATATTCCTTACCTTTGATGTTGCTGTCGAGATCGGTGAAAACTTTACTCTCAGAAAGGGGGTATTTAAGAACTAAGCGGAGAAGAAAACCCGTCAGGTCCAACACAACGGTAGGAATTCGGTCAATTCTTCTAGTTAGGAAGGTTCAAGAGCTTGAGTGACAAAAGCAGAAAGATCCAAAAAATCGTAGGGTTTCTCGAGAACGGCAATAGCTCCCAACTCCAAGGCCTTTTCAGAAAGCTCTTTCGTTAAATTTCCAGAGTACATAATCATTGGCGGAGAATTGAATTGTGGTCTGGATTTCACCTGGAGGAGCAATTCCATACCGGTCATAACCGGCATTCGATTATCCGAAATCAGGAGATCGACCTTCGGGCTCTTTTCCAACCACGCAATAGCTGCAGCTCCATGTTTCACTTCTTCGCACACATATCCTAAGTGTTCCAGATATAACCGCAGGACTTGCCGGGCCATCGGATCGTCATCGACAAGAAGAATCCGTTTTTTCACTCAAGAACCTCCAGGACAAAGGGCCTTCAGAAAACTGAATGAGTTCCCTGCAAACGCTGCTACTTCTCACCTGAAATTGTGAAATCTATTAGGGAGAACCAAAATACTATCATTTACTCACCACACCAACCAACATTACTCAAACATGACAAAAAACCCCCAAAGGGGCAGCAAACCCCTTGGGGATGATCCACAATTGGATAAGCACGCTTTTAGAAACTATAAGACGTTGAACGCGGACGACGACCCGGTTGATTTCGTCCTGGACGATCCGGTCGCGGGCCTCTAGGACTATTATGATTTGCAAAACCCGGACGAGGGGACCGAGTCGCTGCATGACTGACAGAAGGGGGCCCACTGCCAGGG
>QIDY01000039.1 GCA_003228495.1 Nitrospirota bacterium | reverse complement strand
AACGGGTTAGTGTATCGCTATAACATTGCTGAAACTACCGATGGGCTTGACGGGGAAGAAGGCACATTTAACATCTGTACGTTTTGGTTAGTCGAGGCCCTAACTCGCGCGGGACAAGTGGATCGCAGTCGTTTGGATGCAGCCCGTTTACTCTTCGAACAAATGCTAGGTTATGCCAACCATTTAGGCCTATATGCAGAAGAAACCGGCCAACATGGCGAAGCCCTCGGGAATTTTCCGCAAGCGTTTACGCATCTCGCCCTTATCAGCGCCGCCTTCAACCTTGACCGCGCCTTGGGAAGATAGCCTCCTCAACTCATTCCCCTAGGAAGATCTGGTTGTCGGGTTCATGCACTGAATATCCTCATCCCGTTCACGAATTGGTCATGTCTATCCGGTTGTTCGGATTCCCGACTTCAGCACTTATCGGCTGCGAACAAAAAAAGGCTTTCCGGGATTCGGTTCATCCACCCGGAAAGCCTTTTGTCGAAACGTCAATAATCCGACTTATTCTTCGTGCATGTGTTGACTCAAGTAATTTTCCACACCCACCTGCTTGATGGTTTCTATTTGCGTCTCAATCCAATCGATATGTTCTTCCTCGCTGGTAATAATCCCTTCCAGCTTGCCCCGCGTGGTGTAATCTCCCACATTCGTACAATGCGTGATCGCTTCGGCCAACAACTTCACCGCCTCACGCTCAAGATTCAGATCGGATTTGAGCTGTTCCGGAACAGTTTCCCCAATCTTGAGCGTCCCTAATCGTTGCAAATTCGGGAAGCCATCCAAATACAATACATGCTCGATGATTTCCTCGGCATGCTTCATTTCATCGATCGCATGCTTTTTTATTTCTTTGTGGAGGAGTTCATATCCCCAGTTTTCACACATTTCTCCATGAAGAAAATACTGGTTAATAGCGGTCAGTTCGTTCGTCAAAATCTTATTCAGAAATTCAACGACACCTTTTTTGGCTTTCATGAGATCCTCCTTGCATGATAATGTACCGGCCTCTTCTGCCTACAAAACTGGAATTCGAGCGACAGTCGTCAAGATAGTCATTTTGTTCTTTTTGTTCATTCTCTTGATATATCTTATCGGTCATTTCTCAAATACGTCAAGTCTTTTATGTAAGTGAAAATAACTAATATTGATTTTCCTTCTCAAAATCGTTGATCTGAATTTTCAAGATCACCGCCTCTGACCGATGGGTCGAGGTCAACGATCAGGTAATCGTCACCGCCGTGCCACTGATACTCACCATCAACATACTTCCGCTCTCTCCCATCACCTCATAATCCAAGTCGATCCCCACGATGGCATTGGCCCCATCTTCAAGCGCTTCTTCTTGAATTTCCCGGAAAGCGGTTTCTCGTGCCCGGGCCAATTCTTTTTCATAGGATCCGGATCGTCCCCCGACCACATCCCGAACCTTGGCAAAAAAATCACGGAAAAAGTTCGTACCCAGTACGGCTTCTCCGGTTACTACGCCCAAATATTCGGTAATGCGATGTCCTTCGATATTGGGTGTCGTCGTTAAAACCATTCCTTTCTCCTTTCCTCCAAACGCCATAGACAATCACAACTTTCACTCTAGTTGCAGACCATCCCTCTCATTCACCAGTTTAAATCACAGCAGTACGTATTTTTTCTTGAGCATCACTTCGACCCCACCTCTAGTAGGCCCATATTTATTGACTACCATGCTCAGGAAATGGGCAAAATGCTAGACTCATTGTCTACCTTGAATGATAGAAGCCCTTGTTCTATTTATCCACATCTTTATACCCATTTTCTTGGGATTGAGGTTCGACTATTGTAGATGATGTCTGTATCGTACGTTCGAAATAATTGAGACCAATTTAAATGATCACATCATCACTAAAACATGATTTCTCCACCACTTTCGGAAACCATTTGACTTCATAAGAGAACCCTCAATAGAATTTTTTCCAAGGACTTCATACGTGCCCACAGAATTCGTTCACCTCCACCTTCACACGCAATATAGCCTCCTTGATGGAGCCAACCAACTCACGCCGCTTTTTCGGCAAGTGAAAGACTACGGAATGCCGGCTGTGGCCATGACGGACCATGGCAACCTGTTTGGTGCGATCGATTTCTATCAAAAGGCCAAAACCCATGGCATCAAGCCCATTATCGGGTGCGAAGCCTATATGGCTCCTGGAAGCCGCAGTCAACGAGCCGGTCATCTGGCGCATAATGATTATTACCATTTGATTTTGCTCGCGACTAATCAAGTCGGGTATCACAACCTCATCAAGCTTTCCAGCAAAGCGTACCTTGAGGGGTTTTATTACAAACCCCGAATGGACAAGGAACTCCTGCAGGAACATCATGAAGGGCTCATTGCCCTTTCAGGCTGTTTGAGCGGTGAAGTGCCGTATTTAATCGGCCAACAGGACCTGGAAGGTGCGATGCGAGTCGCCGATGAATACCGGTCCATTTTTGGGAAGGACCATTATTATTTGGAAGTCCAAGCTAATGGGCTTGACCTTCAACAAGTTGCAAATCGCGGCATCATGGAGATTCATCAGAAGCTCGGGATTCCCTTGGTCGGCACGAACGATTGCCATTATCTTACCAAACGTGATGCCCGGCCCCATGAAATCATGCTGTGCTTACAAACCGGGAAAACACTCAAAGATCCCAACCGCATGAAATTCGATACCGATCAGTTATATGTGAAATCGACCGAAGAAATGATCGCGGAATTTTCTGAATTTCCTCGTGCCGTCTTACATACCACGCAAATCGCCGAACAATGCGACCTAAAACTGGAATTCGGCGAAACCTTTCTCCCGGACTATCATGTGCCCGAAGGCCAAACACATGACTCCTATCTCCAGCATCTGTCTGAAGAGGGCCTTCGGGAGCGCTTGCGCGAACGTCCAACGTCTATTCCGCCTGAAACCTATCACGATCGCTTACACACCGAGTTATCGGTATTGAATGCGATGGGCTATGCCGGCTATTTCCTCATTGTCTGGGACATCATTAATTTTGCACGTTCCCGCAAAATACCTGTCGGGCCAGGACGAGGTTCTGCCGCAGGAAGTCTGGTGGCGTACGCCCTTCGTATCACGGATTTGGATCCTTTGGCCTACAACCTGCTCTTTGAACGCTTTCTGAATCCGGAACGCGTGACCATGCCGGATATCGATATGGATTTTTGCATGGATCGTCGGGGAGAAGTCATCAATTATGTGATTGAGAAATATGGCGAGGAGCACGTCTGCCAAATTATTACCTTTGGCACGCTGGGAGCCAAAGCCGCCATTCGTGATGTGGGACGGGTAATGGATTTCCCTTATGCGGAAGTAGACAAGGTAGCGAAGTTGGTTCCCACTCAACTCAACATTACCCTGAAAGACGCACTCAAGCAGGAACCCCGCCTACAGGAATTGGTGGATCAGGAAAGCGGCATGAAGGAGCTTATGGATACCGCCATGGCATTAGAAGGTTTGGCTCGCCATGCCTCTACCCATGCCGCCGGCGTGGTCATTTCGCAAAAACCGTTAATGGATCATGTTCCCTTATATAAGACCAGCAATGACGAAATCGTCACCCAATATACCATGACCGATCTGGAAAAAGTTGGCTTGGTCAAGTTCGACTTTTTAGGCCTGAAAACATTGACCATGATTCACGATGCCGTGAACTCCGTGAATTCGTCACTATCAGTTGACGCTCAATTGGACATTCATAACTTGCCGCTCAATGATCCCAGCACCTTTGCCTTGCTGAGTTCCGGGAAAACCCCGGGCATTTTCCAACTGGAAAGTTCGGGAATGCGGAATTTATTGGTCAAAATCAAACCGGAAACTTTTGAAGATCTCATTGCCATTCTCGCCCTGTATCGGCCAGGCCCCTTAGAAAGCGGCATGGCGGATGATTTCATTAAACGAAAACGTGATGCCTCACAAATCGTCTATGACCCCCCACAACTAGAACCGATCTTAAAAGAAACCTATGGGGTCATCGTGTATCAAGAGCAGGTCATGGCCATTACCAACCAACTGGCCGGATTTTCTTTGGGACAAGCCGATTTGCTGCGCCGAGCCATGGGAAAGAAGAATCATGATGAAATGGCCAAGCAAAAAACTTTGTTCATCTCAGGATGCAAAGAGAAGGGAATTGCTGAAAAACTTGCCGAAAAATTATTTGACCAAATGGCTTTTTTCGCCGGCTATGGGTTCAATAAATCCCACTCCGCAGCATACGCCTTAGTCACCTACCAGACGGCCTATCTCAAAACCCATTATCCCAAAGAATTCATGGCCGCCCTTCTGACCTCGGAAATGGGGAATACGGATAAAATGGTTGGCTACTTTTCGGAATGCCGAGAATTGGGACTAAAAATACTACCGCCCGATGTGAAGCAGAGTGTGAAAAATTTCAGTGTGGTGTCGGAGGGAATTCGATTCGGGCTAGCCGCCATAAAAAATGTCGGAGGAAATGCCGTTGACATTATTTTAGAATCCCGCGAGCTGGGTGGCGCATTTACGTCCTTCGTCGACTTTTGTTGTCGGCTTGATTCCCAAAAAGTCAATAAACGCGTGTTAGAAGGATTGATCAAAGTAGGCGCGTTTGACTCCATGGGCACATCCCGCGCTAGTCTTTTTGAGGTCCTCGATCAAACCATGGATTATGCCGCCACCGTTCAACGTAATAAACGAGAAGGACAAACAAGTCTCTTTGACTTGGCTCCACAAGACACATCTATTGCTGAGGCAGACAGCTTCGAATTCGCGATCCCCCAGAGACCGGAATGGTCACAAAGAGAATTATTGCAATATGAACGAGAACTCACCGGCTTTTATATCACCACCCATCCCCTCAATCGTCATAGGATGGCCATTGCCCATTTTTCCACCTGCTCGACCCAATCACTCAGGGAGATGGGAGAGGGGCGAGAAATCAAACTATGCGGAGTCATATCCAGCCTCAAAATCACGACCACGAAAAAAGGGAACCGTATGGCCTATGTCCAGTTGGAAGACTTACATGGTACGGTTGAGGCCATCATTTTCCCTGAAACGTTCAAAAACCACGAAGCGATACTGAATCCGGATTCGGTTATCCGCATAACGGGATCAGTCGATCTTATGGATAACGGTGCTAGAATAAAGGCCACACGAGTGGAGTTAGTACCTCAATTAGAATGTGAAACGGTGAAACACGTGATATTGCAAATTCACGAACAAGACGTTCAGCCACAAAATCTGGTAGACTTAAAATACATCTTTGAACGATATCCAGGGCCAACACCCATCACACTAGCCTTTCACTTGAGTTCGAATCTGACAGCCAACCTCCCGAAGCTACCCAATGTGGGAATTTCCCCTACACCGGAATTTTTAGACGAAGTGGAACATCTTCTGGGAACGTCTACGGTCGCCTTCCAATAATCGCCCGGTACCAAGGAGCCTCCCTGTGCGTGAATATTTGGATTTTGAGAAACCACTGAAAGATCTTGAGGGACGTATTACGAAATTGGTGAAATCCAAGTCAAAAAAAGTTTCTGTCCAAGAAGCGATTACCAAAAGTACCCAGCAGTTGGCCCAACTCGAACACGACCTCTTTGCCAACCTCACTCCCTGGCAACGAAGCCAGATTGCCCGGCATCCTCAACGCCCATCCATTTCCGATTATCTGGAGGAGATCGCCGATAACATGGTCGAACTCCATGGGGATCG
>QIDY01000409.1 GCA_003228495.1 Nitrospirota bacterium | reverse complement strand
CATCCGCAATTCCCCGTGTGATTCATCATTCCGCATTCATCACTCATCATTTACTTCACCTTCCGCTCGCCTTTTCGTCAGCTCTGTGTTTCTTTTTCACCATTCGTTTCGTTCCAGCCCCTCCGGGCAACGTGGGTATTATTCTCTTGCACACTTGCAATATCTCCTGTGTTCGCCTGATTTCGTTGGCTAAGGTCTTCTCATCGGGCAGAGCGGTCCGGTATTCGGCGGCCATCACTTTATTGGGAAGTCCTTCCAGGGCATAGCGGGCAACCGCCTCATCCTTCCGGGCGCAGAGGATGAGGCCCACCGGCGGGTTCTCGCCTTCGTGAACCCAATGTTCCCGTGCGTAGTTGAGATAGAGGTGCATCTGACCTGCGTCAGCATGGCTGAACTTCCCGATCTTTAAGTCGATGATCACCAAACAGTGCAGTCTCCGGTGAAAGAAGACCAGGTCCACGCGAAACCACTCATCGCCTATGCGCAGCCGTTTCTGTCTGCCGATGAAACAGAAATCCCCACCAAGCTCCAGCAAAAAGGTTTCAAGATGAAAGATGAGCGCTTTTTCAAGATCCGTCTCCGAATATTCGTCTTTAAGTTCGAGAAACTCCAGGACATACGGATCCTTGATTGCTTCCTCTGGTGTCACGATGTCTTCAGGCAGTGTCTTCTGGCCTTTCTTCAGCATGGAGGCCTTGTTCTTTGACAGTGCCGTTCGTTCGTAAAATTGAGAATTGATCTGCCGGTCGAGTTGTCGGACCGACCATCCACCGCGCAGGGCCTCGGCTTGGTAGAAAGTTCGTGCGTTTTCGTTTTCTACCGAAAGCAGACGGACATATGCGGACCACGGAAGCGGGAAATGCTTTGATGCCATTTCCAAAAATGATTTCGCAGGCAGCATTTGCGATTTTCCAGATGATGTCCGGATTTTCGTCGGCGCAGATTCTCTCGACACTGTCGAGAGAATTAAATTGTCCGATTCTATTGGCGGTGTCGAGAGAATTCGCTCCTGTGGATATGTCAGGTAGAATTGGCGGAACTTATTCAGGTTCGGATACGAGAACCCACGTCCAAATTGTGCGCTCAGGTCATGTACTAATCGCTGAAGTAACCTTTCTCCATACGCGGCACGAGTTTTACCTTTCTGTTCGAATTCCACGATGCGACGGCCGATCAACCAATAGGCGGCGGTCATGATGGAATTCACCGTTCGTGCCGCTGATTGCCTAGCTGCTTGGACAATCTTGAACACATCGACACGAACAGATTCGTACTGGGCATCAATCCTCCCATACGTTGTCTCACTCTTCTTCGTCATTCGCCCGTCTCTTTTTTTCGCTGTTTGGCGTATTGCTGAATTACTGTGTCTTGCTTGTTTCTTCGTCATTCATTCCCCGCTTCAACTGCGTCCTTGAGTTTTCCGTGAATTTATTCATCCTTCCACTTCCCCCTCCGGCTTCATCACTCATCATTCCACATTCATCACTCATCATTTACTTCACCTCCCATCGAATGCAAAACATCGTCTGCACACTCCGCCGCTACTTCAATTGTTCTCTCTCCAAGTGATCAGAGATATAAGACAACTGTTAACAAGTACGATCTAAGAGATAAGGATAAAGAATTTCAGGTTCATTCTTTTTCACATTGATCTACGGAGACAATAGTATAGCCCAGATTTTTATAGCCAATCACACGCTTTTCGCTCATGCGTTCCAGCATAGGAACAAGATGATCCACGTAGTCATATATTTGTACTTCCGTTTTATTATGGTGTGTACGATGAAGGCGACCTGTATATTGAGCCAATATTCCCTGCCATGAGACCGGCATGGCAAGAAATAACGTATCAAGCCGTGCATCATCAAAACCTTCACCGATATAGCGCCCCGTCGCAATCAATACACGCTCGTCGTCATCGCTGATACTTCCAAGTTTTCCCATAACAATTTTACGCTCTTTAGTACTCATGCCACCTTGTAGCACAATGATATTGTTGGCAACCCCCTTCAAGTGCTTTGCGAAAAAATCCACATGCTCCTTGCGTTCCGTAAGAATGACCGGGGAACGCTTCGCTTTAAGCACATGCAGTACATCATCCAAGATCATTTGGTTACGTGTCTCATCATGAGATAGCTCTGCATAAACGGTTTGAATGGGAGGTCGTTCATATTGTTCAGTGATGGCAGCGGAGAGACAGAATTTCGTATACCGAGGAATAACATAATGTTCGAAAGGCCGTTTTTCCGCCTGTAATTTTGCATCCACATAATAGCGAATCGGTCCGCACTGCATGAGAATAATGGGATGCTGACCATCTTTCCGCTTGGGTGTTGCTGTCAGACCCAGTACATATTTTGCCTTGCATTGTCTGGCGACTGCCTCGAAACTCACCGCTGAAAGGTGGTGACATTCATCGACGATCAACTGTCCATAATCGGCTACACAATCATCGACCTTGGCTTTCCGCACCAGGCTTTGAATGAGCGCGACGTCAATCTGACCTGAAGGCTGACGTTTGCCCCCACCGATTTGCCCGATAGTCACATTCTCTCTATTCAGAAATGTTTGCAATTGTGTGATCCATTGATCCATAAGCTGTCTTCGATGAACCAGAATAAGGGTGTTTCGTCGACGTGTGGCTATGATATGCGCGGCAAGCACGGTTTTCCCAAAACCAGTAGCGGCAGAAAGAACCCCCGTATCATATTTGAGCAAAACGTCGGCTGCTTGATTCTGCTCTTTGCCCAGGGTACCAAGGAATTCAGTGTCAATCGGCTTTCCGGTATTCCGCTCATCAATAAGATCCACGGATATATTCAGACTGCTCAATAGTTCTAACGCCTCATCAAGACATCCCCTTGGCAATCCAATGTGATAAGGAAAATTCTCAGCGCAAGCAATAATACGTGGCTTATCAAAGGTCGAGAACCTCATCGCCTGCGCTTTGTAAAATTCCGTGTTTTGAAAAGCAGCAATACGAATGAGCCTGTTGATGAGTCTTGGGGGTAATGCTTCCTTGGGTATATAGAGTTGATTTCCCTGAACGACGGCAATGGAAGCAGGTAATGGTTCTGTAATGATAAGGGCCTTGTGTGTTCGAGAAGGTGCCAGCTTCCATGGTTCCTCTGTACCTTCATCATCAAAAGATGTTCGGACTCCGGTAATGCGTCCGTAACTTGTTGCCTCGCCGACGATTTGTGAAACTTCTTCTGAAGGCATGCGCCTGACAAAAGCCAGAAATCTCCATTGATCGGCATACGGTTCAAATTGCTCATCCAGAAAAACACTATTACCTGCCTGGCGAGGGTGGTGTTGGAGTGGCAAGGCAATCAAATTGCCAAATCCTCCAGATGGCATGGTGTCCTGATTGGGGAAAAATCGATCATAGGATGCAAAGCCTAAGTCCGGGTAACTCTCCATAGTTTCTGTAAGAATGGAAGAGCCAAGTCTTCTTGCATCAGATGCAAGCGTAGGTTGACTGAAGAAAATCCATACATGCGCTCCATTTCCAGATCGCGAGCGTTCGACATACGCAGGTATGTTCTTTTCTCTACAGGTTTCAAGAAACGCGGAAACATCTTTTCTCCAATGTTCTTTGTCAAAATCTGCCGCAAGAAACCAACACGTTTCATCTGGGAGCAAAGGATACACGCCCACGGTGAAATCTTGCTGTCTGGGATTGTCCGAGTTGTGGCCCGTGAGATGGTTGTGTATAACTTCATCGGTAACCGGAAGAAAATCCTGGTATTTGCATTCACCACACTTGATTCTTGGCTTGTCACACACACCGCGTACCCACTCATTCCCGCAAGCCAAACTGTATCCCGACCGGCCAGTCTTCTGATTATCCCAACGTAGAGGGTATATATCTTCCCGCCCTCGAAAGAGAGCACGGAAAATGGAAATTTTTTCAGACGAGGAAAGAGATTGTGAATTGTCGGATTTCGTTAGTGGAAGTGTTAGAGCATTTTGCTCAAGGTGTTTGAGGCGTGCCAGCAGTTGTGTGCGTTCTGCATCAAGACGATGAAGCCGCGTTTGAATAATGGCAATTTCATGTGTGGGTGGGTGCCAATCCATTATGTATGCTGTGTGAAAACTATGGTATTACAATATGCAACGATGGCTAATGCCTGACTTTGCTAATCAGAAAACGCTTCCTTTAATTTGCCAATTTGTTCAGCATGCTTGTCAGCGTCATCTCGAATCAGTTTTTAGATATTCATGAGCTTCCACTGAACGGCTTGCATGCTGGGGAGTTCTTCAATTGGAAATAGCTTCCATTCCGGTTCGCCTTTTTTGAAACTTAAGGGCCCTCTGATTCAAAACGTTCTTATGATTCAAGCTTGTTCAGGAGAGCTTCACAAGTGGTTTGCAGGGAGAGTAAGTCTTGGTTAGCAATATGCCAAATTTGATCTTGGTCAATACCAAAATATCCATGGCGGAGTCGGTTGCCAAGACTATAAATATCGGTCCATGGCTCATTTGAAGGCAGTTCAATATCGGACTGAAGAAGATGTTTCGTGGCTTCGGTTATTTTTAGGAGAGCATAGAAGACGGCATTAATCAGGACGTGGTTCTCGAGAAAGTTTACCGCCTCAACATTATGAATCGTGTCCTCGATTTCTTGGATACTGTCAAGTATATCCCAAATTCAAATTTTTGGATCCCGCTTAGAAGACATCAATCAAATCCGGTTCAATATAAGGCTTGAGACGTGGCTTCACAGCGGTCGTACTCCCAAGATCAACAGGGCACCCTAGGATCTCAGAAATTTTTCGTTGAATAGCAACCACCTTCAAAAGCGAGAGGGCCTTGGCTTTGTTGAAGGTGGCCAACAAGTCGACATCGGAGTCCGAGCCGGCTTCATCCCTCGCCACCGATCCAAACAAAGTGAGATGATCAATGCCAAGCTCTTGAAGCTCAGTCTGATGCGCCAGAAGAGTGGAAATGACGGTCTGTTTGTCCATGCATCCACCTTAACATAGAGGCTTTTTCATGGCTATCCACAGTCTCTTCCGTATCACTTCATAGTGAAAGAGACTCAGTCTTAACAAATGTGAAGCATCACTGCACACTGAAAAAGTGATACAGTGATTCACCCATCGGGGCTTACAACAGTTATTTGAACAAGGCGATGAACATCGACTTCCTCGGGCTCAGATTCGAAAACTCAAGCGGATCCTTCATCAATTGGACCTGGCGAAAACAAGCAAGGATATGGATATCCCAGGATGGCGATTGCACAAACTCAAAGGCAAGTTGAAAGAATACTGGGCCGTATGGGTCACCAAAAATGTTCGCCTATGGTTCCGTTTTGAGGACGGTCATGCGTGGGATGTAGATTATGGTGATTATCATTTAGAGAGGAGGAAAGTATGGGCATGTATAACCCCCCTCACCCAGGGGAAACCATTGACGAGGATTGCATTCAAGCGGTGGGATGGACCAAAACTGATGCAGCAAAAGCATTGAAAATCAGCCGTGAATTACTCTCACGGATTTGTCATGGGCATGCACCGGTGACGCCCGATGTGGCCCTACGCCTTGAACAGGTCTTTGGCTCCTCAGCCGAAACATGGTTGGCCATGCAGCAAAGTTATGATCTGTGGCAAGCGCGTCAGCATTCAATAAAAGGCCTCAAAAGAGCTCCCGTGTCTGCATGATCAGGAAACCTGTGGCAAGGAGTGAGGAAACGTTAAACCTGATCATCCTGATAAGGTCCCTGACACCAATG
>QIDY01000120.1 GCA_003228495.1 Nitrospirota bacterium | reverse complement strand
CAATTCCTAGCACGCTCTAGGCAAATGATCAATGAATCTCACTCATCGTTGAAAGACGTCACCCATCTCAAAGAACCTTTGCGAGATCGTCAGCAAAGCTATGTGAATAAGACAACGGAATGGCAAGACATTCTCTTGGGGTTACAGGAAGATTTAGCCTGTTGAATTCACAGGACCTCTTTAAGGGCAGGACTTGGGAATATTCAGGCTTTGCGATGAATCAAGATTTTCATCGAATATTGATTGAGTGAGAATTTGAGCGATTTCTTTTGAAATAACTTTTTGCATCGCATGACTTGCCCGAACTTTAGCTTCTTTTTCTGTAATATGCCCTTCTCTGCCTGTACGGGAAATCACGCCGATCAATCGATAGGAAGGATTTACATAGATATCGATATCTCCACACCATCGCACATATTTGAATATCGGGTCCGGTAAATCCACTGTCCACAATTTTCCTTGCCCAACAATCGACACATCTTCGGTCTCGCGCTTTCCCTCGGTCAAAGAATAGGCTGGCCCGCCAAGTAATCCTTCCTCCTTCAGACCTTCCAAGATAGCCCGCTCTAATTCCTCCGAATTTTCCCCCTCCATCGACACCGAAATAGCTACTTCATTGGCCACAAAATCCTGAAATTCTCTTTGAATATCGGGAATGCGATAAAGCGGTGGCTGGCTTTCTCCACTTTTTCGAATCACACGCAAATCCGCGTTCAGCGTTTCCCGATCAGTAAGTAGGATCAGGGCCTGCTTGTATCCGCGTATCCGTTGGATTTTCTGAATATGCGACCTCCCTTGTTGCACCATATTCTCAATGGTTAAGTCCAAATCTCTCAAACGATCCATGATTGTTTGTTCGGCATGTCGGCGGTCTAATCCTGCCAGCGCGAAAAAATGGCGAGTGGAGGGTTGATACCAGATGTCTAATACCTTCACATTCTCCAACACTTTGCTGGTCGTCACTCGCGTACGATGATCGAGTTGCAACTCTCGCCGGGTCCGACTCGTGTTTCCGGTTTCCTGAATAGCATACGATTCTCGATCCATCGACTGGGCTTGAATGTTTGCAGAAAATACTCTAGCCACCGCCACATAAGCACGCTTTTCAGCTTGTTCCCGGCTATCCGCTTCGCCCATCCCCGTGAGAAATTGTTCTGCGGGAAAGGTGCTTTGAGGTGACAGAATCCATTCAGGAGGAGTTTCAGACCCAAACCACGCACAGCCGCCTATCAAGATGAACAACCAACCGCCCAATACAACGTTTCTTGGAAATCTCATGGTCGCTTATTACAAACTCTGATGAAAAAGAAAACGTGTCCCACCTTTTTTAAGTTGAAGACGTTTGTTGTGAGAAGCTCCAGTACCCTGGCTCTGGAGATCCATGGACTGTATGGTCACGGAATATTCTCCGGGTTCAACCCAAATTCGTGTGAGTTGGATGTCACCTGGAAGGGTTCGCCAAGTCCGAATATCGGCCTCTTCGGTGGCTAAGGCAAAAATGCGCGCAATACCTCCCACTAAGGGACCGATCCAATCCCGTGAGTTTTTTCCAGCTGCTGCTTGTGCTCCAATCCCTATTCCTTCGGCAGCGGCCATTTTCATGGACGTTCTCGCTACCGCTCGTAACACCAGGCTATCATACTCATCAGCTAGAGTTTTTTCGGCGACCGCCTGCACATCATACATGAGTTGAGACTGAGCTGTGATCGTAGTCTCCTCATTTCTGAACTGAATGGTGTCAAGAGTCAATGTTTTTTTTTGCATTGTAAAGCGGGGCAAGGCAATGCGGGCAATCCGTCCGTGAACACCATAGAGAAAAGCCTCACCTCCCCTTGTCGCTCTCCCACTCCGGCGAAACCCGGGCTTGGTTAAGGCCACTAGACGGAGTGCATCTAGACTTACAGGTACATCGATGATTAGATCTTCTTTCTTGGGACCCTGGCCATGGTAGGCAATCACGACTATTTGAGCTAGGTTTTGATGATTTCGCAACACCGGCTGAGCTGCCACTTCCGGATATTTCTCCTGATAGTGCTCGACATCTTCATGCAATCCTAAACGATTGGCGGTTCGAATGAGATCGCTTTTTAAGATATTGGGGAAAGGCACTCGTGTCCAGGCCTGTTCCTCTTCATACACCTGTTCGGCTTTGCGGTATCCGACATACGCATTGTTGATATCACCGGAAATTTCATACAGTAACCCAACCAGATAGCGCGCAAACGGATCTTCGTGGTAGGCATCGCTTTCTTCCACGGTATCGCTAAGCACGTTCAATCGATGGTCTATTCTTCTGGCTTCGACTAGGGCCTCGGTCCACTGCTGGAGAAAGGCATAATTTAGCCCTTTCACCACATTAACCATGACGTGTTCATAGGGAGCCCCTTCATATGGTTGGCGTGCCTCATTCACCAACAGCGCCGAGGCCGTATCGCGTAGTCGTTTGGTGTACAATTCTTCAATGAGGAAATGCGCTTTTTCCAGTACGACATTGCTCTCGGCGTACCGACCTGCTAAATGGAGGACCATTCCGTGGTCCATTAAAAACAGCAACCGGTTTCTGTTGCCGTAGTCATCTTTTGCGGATTC
This sequence comes from Nitrospirota bacterium, assembly GCA_003228495.1. GTDB lineage: Bacteria > Nitrospirota > Nitrospiria > Nitrospirales > UBA8639 > Nitrospira_E. Next base: position 3,153 of record QIDY01000120.1, on the reverse strand, counting down.
CATGATTTGGATGGCTTGCTCGGACTGACCGGCGAACAGACTGCGTTGTACCCCGGCATAGTGAGACATCGGCCCACTGCAGCCCATGAACAAAAGGCACCCTAAGACAAACCAAGGAAGGCGTTGTAAAAGAATGACAGGAAAAAGTGGTAGGTACTGATTGAGGTTAAGGGAAAAGAAAAAGAAGGGTTGCGGAAACCGAGAATCCAGAGACCGAATGACTTGCCGTGTGTGAGATAATGGCACCGGGAAGCATGGAATTAAAACAGCAGGCGCTTTCGTTCAATAACCTTTTTGATTTTTTTCTGTCCGTACCAGGATTTAACATTATTCTCTAAATCTATCAAATCCAAATCAACTTGATAATAGACGGCTTTCGTTCCGGAAGATTCATCTACAATCGACGCAATAGTGCCTTTCATCATGAAATCGGCCCCCAGCTCTAGTCCTGGACGTTTTTGAGTATCTTCGCGAGAATACACCGCCTGCTCCTTGCGTTCTTCCCGAATTTCTTCCCGTTCACTTTTACTTGCCACGAATAACACTTTCTGGGAGTTCGTCATTTCCCGTTCCAAGTCCGTGACAAAAGTGCCAACATCAATATGTTCGTAACTTTTATTGAGAATGGTTCCCACAATAACGACCGGCTCCCGGCCATGCGATCCGGTGAATTTACTCAACCAGGGCCGGCTCACCATTTCCTTCATCATGCTTTCCGCGACTAATTTTGAATCCGTATCGTTCCAACGACCACTCAAATCCGTTACGACTCCAGGGTCCACCCGCGTCACACGTTTTTCTTTCCCACAAGACACCAATGTAAAAAGGCAGAGAACGGAACCCAGCACAATGCATAATCGTATGGATCGGGGCATGAATATTGACAGAGAGTTCTTCATTGTGTGCGCGGAAAACCGTGGCGGAAGTGATGATCTTAGGGGCTTCCGGAACGCTTGGCTTCCTCTTGTTCCAACTTCTTAAATACCCGGTCCGCATTCTTTTTCACAAACTCCCGAACTTCCGCATCCAGTTCCTGCGCTTGTTGAAGAACCTCTTTCATTTCTTCATACGAAAGCTTGGTCAGCACATAATAGGTCTGGGTCTCATCATCTTTATAACGATCTACAGGACGGACGCCATTTAATGTGATCGCAGTAAATGTCTTCACAGCTCGCTCCACATTTTGCTCTTCCGTTGATTCCGTGAAATTTCCCGCAGTGGTCGAGGCGGCATAATCCAGCATGAGGTATGCGGTATACGCTCGAAACGTTTTGGCCAACTCCGCTCTAGCCCGATTTTCCGCAGCCTCCCAGGCCAAGGGTTCGTTTTTCACGCCAACGATTGCCCCCACCCCATAAATTGCTTTGGAATTGTCTTGATTTAAGACCCCGGATCCTTCTGTCACCCAATTAGGAGGCCCTCCACATGCAACAAGCGCATAGCCCAACAGAGCAAATACCAGTGATCGTACAATGCGATTTGATAGCACATTTCCTCCTAACGCCATAGAGCTTACTGAAGAGAAAGAAAATCTAGATTTTTCTGTGGGATTGTCATTTCCGAGAGACTAAGAAAATGCTAGCATTGCCCCTACAACCTGTCAAGAAATTCAGGACTTCTTATCATTATACTTCATATACACAATCTGACAAACCCTTCCTCTTCTGAAGAGGGGGCTAAAACAAAAGGGGGACTCCGTGGCCGACGTGAAAATAGAAGATGGCATTATTCGAATAAAAGAACTCGACATTCAAGATGTGAAGGCAGCCAAAGTCTTGGCCGAGTATCCGGAAGCACGATGGGCCGAACTTACACGGCGTGCCTTAAAAATTGGATTAGGATATTTACAAGGTGGTGCCCAGGACTAAGGGGCCGTCACCCGAATCACTTGATTAATAAATTGCTTCACTTGAACGTCGCCTTGACTAAGATTGATGTCCGATAAGTCGGCATAGTGCTGCTGTAAGCGGTTGGCAAATGTTTGCTGATGCACCGAAGGCACATGGAGCATTTTTCCAAAAGCGGACAGATACTCCCCTTTTCCCTGGGCGATATCCTGCAACAGGTTTTCATAGTTCACGAACAGTGTATCCATGGGAGCGCGTAAGCATTTGAACAGGAGTCAGAAAAACTGTTCATGGGACATGCCTCTGTTTTCTTTGTCTCCTACACTCACCCGGTCTTCTTTCTCACACAATCAGGATATCCTTCCCACATGAAAACCATGCAGCAAGTACAAAAAGATGATTGTCATAATATGGCCAAGATTAATCAGTCATTTTATCAGCGCCTCTGGGCCTACTCGAATTTTTACGGTCCCGAACATTTTAATACCTGGGATGTGGTCTCTGAATTGTGCCTCACCGCACCACGGCGTCTTGAAATCGGGCCAGGCCTTCGTCCACGTCTTCCTATTCAGGGAACGGTCTTTGTTGATGTAAGCGAGGTAGCCTGTCAACACCTTCACAAAGCTGGAGGGCACGCTCATGTCGGTTCCTTCGAAACACTCCAATTTCCGGAAAGCAGCTTCGATCTCATTTGTCTTTTCGACGTTATTGAACACATGCCGAATGACCAGGCAGTCTTTTCCCAACTCAGCCATTTACTGGCCGATGGCGGCACCCTATTCTTTTCCGTCCCTCTCCATGCCCATGCCTGGACTTCCTTTGATTCCCTGGTAGGTCATTACCGACGGTATGATCCGGAGAATCTTCGTGGCTTGGTCGATCTGCATAATCTTGATATTCGCTGCAGCGCCTCCTACGGGATGCAACCAAAGAATAAATTCTTGACCAAGCTAGCCACATGGTTTCTACGCCGGCATTTTGAGACAGCTATGACGTATCACAATCGATATTTTTTTCCTCTTGGCCTCAAAATGCAGAAAGAACTACTCTTTAAGCCAGGCTTAACCTGTGACGATAACATTGATGAAGTGCTTGTTATTTGTCACCGCCGCCATCGGGTTTGAATAACATGTCCACTTTGTCTCTTCCAAAAAAATCAAACAGGTGAAGAAGACTTCGCTCCGAACCGCTTAGAATTCAAAGTCGAAAAATCCCTTGCTAAATCTAAGCCAAAACGATCATCTTGCACTCAAGCAACATGGCTTATCGTTCTCACAGGTTGAGGCCCAACTTCAACAGTTGCGAC
>QIDY01000375.1 GCA_003228495.1 Nitrospirota bacterium | reverse complement strand
TCGGTTCATATTGCTAAAAAACTGCTGGAATCGGCGGCGGCGACAGGTAACGACACCAAGAAGTTTATCTTTGTCGGCACAGATGGATCGGTGATGGACGGGTTCAGGAATCTGACCCTTGATGTTCCCCAAGGTAATCCGGTTAGTGCGAACAGGGCTTTTATGGAGGTGGCGAAGATGTGTTTTAAAAACAAGGATGACTTTATCTTCCTGGACTCAGATGTGACGTTCTTGAACGGCCAGGCGATAGAACGGATCTCATGGGAGCTTGGAAGGAAACAATGCGCTATCCTCGCCCAGCCTGTGTGGGTGACGAACGACAAGTTCACAGGATGGTGTTTCAATGGTAACGCGGCCTATAAATGGGATTGCTATGACAAGCTCAATCTCGATGTAGCTCCTATTCCAGATGATTACCCGTTTGATTTCTATCTAAGCGAGAAATATTTCCAGAAATACTCTGCGCCAACCGGGTTGTTTTTACAGACCGGGGACAAGACTAATATCCGCAACCTCGATTGGGTAGACCCGCAGTGCGTCATACACCACGGGTGTTCGGACGGTAGTGTGGCGGATTGCATAGTCAAAAGATCGAAATCAAATGCCCGAGCTTGAAACAATCACACTCTCATTCGCCGCCGGAGGTATGAACGGGGCATTGAATCCGGCTAACGTGCCTGACTCGCAGTATTCCCGTGCTGTGAATGTGCAGCTTGACAACCAGCGACCGACTACACGAAAGGGCGTGAAGGTTCTTCCATTTGTCGATACAACGGTAGAGGATATGGATAGCTTCCAGAACGGGAACTTCCAGGGTGCGATTTTCTATAACCCGTCCAAGGGACAGAGTGCGATAAGTTTCTCGGTCGATCTATCCAGAATAATGGCTTCGGTTGGCGGGAAACGGTTCCAGATAGTGCCAAAGGAAGTCCAGCCACGGAGCAACTCGGTTTCTGTGGAGGAAGTCAAGGGATTACCGGACGGGGACGAGAATCTTCACACTGCGTTTTGGTTCCAGGCAGAGAATTATGCGATTGTCCAGGATGGTCAGGCTGACACATGGATTTGGGATGGGTTCGCTGATCCGGTTTTCAGCAAGGGGCTTGATATCGTTGACAAACCTAATTCCGAGCTTGCCAATGGCGCGACGGTCGGGGCTTATGCCCATGGGCGGATTGTCCAGGTGATAAACGCGAGGCAAGCCCTTGTCGGTGACATAATCCATAAACTAAATCTCACCAACGCATCCAACATTCTCGATATGACCGAGCAGGTCTATTGGGCGGAAGGAAGCGCGTTCGCTCCGCCATCAAGTATGGGTAATATTGTCGCCATCGCGATCTTGCCGTTAAGGGATACCCAGCATGGCCACGGTGATTTGATGCTCCATTGCGAGGACGGGATATTCAGCCTGAATATCAATGTGTTCCCAAGGCAGAACTGGCAGGGGTTGCCGCTTGTGAAACACGTCCTGCTTGAAACCGGTGCGCGTGGCCCGTATGCGATTGCGATTTATGACGGCGATCAATTCTTCCGTTCACGGCACGGACTGCAATCATTGAGATCCGCCCGTGGAGAGAGCCAGTTATTGGGAAACCCGCTCAACCCGGTTTCCGAGGAAGTGAAGACATGGCTTGATAATGATTACGAAGCGTTTGTGGGGTTTACGTCAGTAGCGAAATGGGCGACTGACAGACGGTTGTATCTCACTGTTGATCCATGGGTAAAAGGACGGTTCCGTGGTAGCAGGGGGATTGTGTCACTGAATTTTTCTCCTGTCTCGACAGCGGAGACAAAAAAGGCATGGGAAGGGCTCCATACCTTCCCTCCTGAGATAGAAAGCCCGATCCAGATGGTGAACGGGGTGTTCAACGGCAGAGACAGGATGTACATGGTTTCCCGTGGCGCAGACGACAAAAACCGGGTGGTTGAGTTCTCGCGTAACCTGAAAAATGATATTCTTGAGGATGGCAGTGAGAGCCGTATCAGTTGCCAGTTGATAACAAAAATGCTTGTCGGCAAGAGCCTTTTCAGTAGAGGCAACCATACAATCGGCATTCTGTATTTGGCTGCGGTCGAGGGGCTGCTTGATTGGAGGGTTTCCGCAAGGAACTCAGAGTGCCAGAACTGGACGTTCTGGAGACAGGGAGCTGAGTGCGTCCGTTCCGAGCCCTGTTGCGAAGGGGACGACGAATGTGATTTGCTTGATTTCTGCCCGCAGGAAATTGAATTGAACCTTGGCGAAGTCCCGCTTGCGGTCAAACTATCCAGGAAACTACAGATATTGATCCAGTGGCGTGGAGTGGCTTCAATCGAGGGGTTCAAGCTCAAGGTGAATGTAGGCGATCCCGATGAGGGCTCTGATGACGTTGCCGGAAGCACTAAATGTCCAAGAAAATGTGTTGAGCACAGGGTTGATTGTCAGTATTCTGATTTTGAGTACAGTTTCAATGAGGACAGGTGGGAGGAAATGTGTTAAAATAAGAGAGTATGGCACACGTAACGACAACAACCAATACATCGGGTGAGAGCAACGTCGCATTCGATTACACCGTAAAAGGTGGCAGCGATTGCGTCTCGGATAAGGTGATGGCCGAGATCACAAGGAGGATACAGGGATTTATCCAGAGCGATGAATTGGGTGAAGTTGTTTTCTCCCCGGATGAACCGAACAGCAAACTTAAAATATGGATCGAGACTGATGCAACCGGGGCGATCATTGGCACGATCAAACGCTATGATTCCTCAACCGGGAAATGGGTGGATGACCACACGGTTTTGCCGTCCACCCAGTTGAAGATGTTCATCAAGAGTGACACGATCTCATCCAATGACCAGGTGATCACCTACAGCCATAACCTTGCGACAACCAATTATTTCTATACCATTACTTATAAAACCTCGCCGCTTACAGGAGCCAGGTGGTTCCAGCAGCTTTCTGATGCCAATGACCTTGCGATCAGGTATCTTGATCTTTCAGGTGTCCAGGTTGAAGTGAAGATAATCGAAATAACCAACCAAGTTTGATATGGGATATGCCACGATGAGCCAAATGTTGCAGTGGATCGAGAAACCCTCGGGCAAGACCGTTGCGCACAACCGTTGCGAACTCATCGAGCTTGCCAACCGGATCAGGCAGCATTTGTATCTTCTCTACCAGGATATTCCATTATTCCTTGATGGCGAGGAATGTTTCATGGTCGAGGAATTCCCGTTGGATTGTAATTGCAAAGAGACATTTTTGGGAATCACGTTGCCGGATGAATATGAGACAGTTGAGGCAATCTGGAAAAATGATATTCCAATTAAGATGTTCGATAAATGGCGGGAATACAGGGTGGGGGTACAGTCCACCTGCCCATGTGAGTTTGCGATTTGGGATATTGAGAACTTTTTCCCGACCGAGAGGGAGCTTTCCCCGTGTGGCTCCTGCATGAAAGTCAAGTTCATCGCAAAGGACAAAGCCGATGTGGGTAAAACGGTTATTGTCCGGTACACGGATTCTAGCGGGCAGGAGTTCAGTGACGAAATTATGTTGTCGCTTGATTATGTCTGCACCTCAAGGGAGGTGATGAGGATCAAACCGAGGGGCGGGGTGGTGCTTCCGCCCGACCTAGTTGGGGCAGTGATTGTCGCGGATGGGGAAGGGAGAATTCTTTCAGAGTACCCGCCTAACATGGTTGTCCCGTCATACCGAAGGATGAAGATAACGGGAGTATGTTGTGGCGACCAGGTTCTTGTGAAGGCGTCCAGACGGTTCATGCCACTCTATTTCGATACGGATGTGATCGAGACAGACAATCGGCTGGCTATCGAGGAACTGGCGAGGTTTTTCAGGTATAACGACAATACCCAGGCAGATGTCCAGTACGAGGCCAAGGCGTCTGCACACGCGGCCAATGCCAAGTTCTACCTTTTCGGCGAGAAAAGCCGTCACAGGGGTAAGGCAACCGTTTCCAGCGTCAATATGAGCCATGGGCCGATAAACAAAAGCGGGCTAAGTACTAAACAATTTTCAATGAACCATAGATACGGTACAAATAGATATCGGGGAAGGAGTTTTAGATGAACTTTTCTGTCGCTGCACTCCCACGTTCCGGAACCGCATGGATAGCGTCGGTGCTGAATCTCTGCCCGGATATTTGCTGTGTCCATGAGCCGGTTGATTGCAACACCCATGTTCCAAAGATGACATATAAACATACCGGGCAGTCAGGATCACACCTTTTGGCTCCTGAATACGGGGATATGGATGCCGATTACAGTGTTTATATTGATCGTGATGAAGATGATGTTTTTGACAGTATCGAAGCGATTTATGACACGGTTGACGAAGATGCGTTTGCCTACATGGTTTCAATGACGGACGAATACGCCGCTGGTTGTGATATGGTGGTGCAGTTTGATAAACTGTTTCTTACCTCCACTGTGGCGAAAATTTGGGAATCGATATCTGAGCTTCCCTTTGAAGCTGATAAAGTTGAAATGATGTTGAATATGAATGTGCAACGGGAGTCACTTGAATATGACTTTGACCCTGTGTTCCTGAAAAAACTGAAAGGGGATTTATGATCGAACTATTATTTTCATTTATAGAATCGGTTTTGTTCTACCAAGCACCGGATGAATATACCCAGTGTATATATTTTTACCTTGCCATTGCGGCAGTGGCGGCCTCCGGCGCGATCAAGTCAACTTCGGAGACAAAACGGGAAAAGATCAAGATACAAAACAGGGTTGACTCGGCCAATGCACAGGAGGTAGCGAGACAACGGCTGATCGGGCAGGCGATTGGGGGGAATTTCCTTGGGCAGTTCGGTGTGGATGATATTTTCGGCACCAAGGCGGAGGCCATAGACCCGATACCAGTTGACGAGGCACTTAGCAAGAATGTAGCCCAAATCGGAGGGCAAGGGCTCCCGGCGGCATTGGATTTCACCGGGCAGATCAACCAGCAGTTCTCCGACGAGACACTGAGATTGAACCTTGAACGGATCAATACCCTGAACCCACAGTTCCAGGTTCAATCAAACCAAGCACAGAACGTGACTACCGATCTCCTGTTCGGAAGATTACCGTTCCAGGATGTCGCGGACGTTGTCTCTGATAGGGCGAGTATAGCCGGGTCACTCGGCACACCGGGGACAGCATTCAACGCCACGTTGAAAGACCTCGGGTTGACAAGGCTGAACGCAATGGAGACCGGGTTCAATATGTTCTCGCAATTCCAGAACACTTTGCAGTCATCGGTCAGCCAGACGCCCAACTTCGCGAGGGCCGACCAGATCCTACCATTCACATCACTCACAGCGAACCAACGTGTGACAGGCGAGCTATTGACAACCCAGGCATTGCAGAACGCCGCGAACATACGGGCTGAACCCGATCCGGGTGCGGCGCAACTGTTCAACGCAGAATTCCTCGGGCAACAGAACACCGCTGCAACAAGGACGGGGACAAGGGTTGCCAACACGACGGCGGCGGACGCAGCGGCGGCTGGGGCCAGTGCGGCGGGATCGGTGGCAGCGTACCAAGCAGTGCAGTAACCTTAAAATATAGGACGATGCCACATCAACAGAACACAGGGACATTGGCGAAGCTGACGCAACAGGCGTTCCAGAACCAGTTTGCCGAACAGAATATCAGGGCCGGGTTTTCCGACACGGCGCAGAGGAACCTCATTGCGGACAGACAGGTGAGGTTGCAGGAGAGCCAAGTGTTGTTGAACGCGATCAACAAGGGCCG
>QIDY01000122.1 GCA_003228495.1 Nitrospirota bacterium | reverse complement strand
AATTTCGGAGCATGCCTTTGCGGAATGGGCTGAAGTGTACGGCCGGTTATACGGAACGCCATGGAAGGAATTGGAGCAGGAGCCGGGGTCCCACGCCGATATTTTATTGGATATCGATGTGCAAGGCGCTCGCCAAGTCATGAAAACCTTACAGAAGGCGGTCACGATTTTTATCTTCCCCCCTTCGTTGGAAACCTTGCGAACCCGGTTGGCTGAACGAGGCACGGATTCTTCTGAAGAACAAGACCGTCGATTTCAAAAATCCCAAGAGGAAATGAAAAGCTATACCGAATACCACTATACGATTCGTAATGAAAGGTTAGAGCAGGCGATACAGGAATTGCGAGCGGTCATTGTGGCTGAGCGGGTTCGAACCATTCATGTGGATCCTGCCCAAGTATTTCGGTAAAGCCGGTGTTTTGGTGTACACTCAATGGTTAGCTGGATCAATTACACAGAAAGGATGAGGTGTGTCGATGGATGCGTTATCGTTATTACCCCAACATCATCAAAAAGACTTTGATTCCCGTTATCGGATTGTGCTGATTGCGGCTCAACGCGCTAAACAACTGGTCCAAGGGGCAGAGTCCACGACGACAAGTAAATTTTCCAAAGAAACGTCAAAGGCTCTTGAAGAAGTTCTGCAAGGCAGCGTGCCCTATCTTATTGGACAAGAAGCCAAGGACGCGATCCGGGATGCTAAGATGGTTAATCAACGACCTATCGATCCGGCCCTTTACGCGCAACCGGATGAAACCGCCAAAGAAATCAAAAAAGAGCTGAGTGTGTATATTGACGATACGGCTCAACATGGTGTAGCCGAGGCTAATCCCCAATCTGAGGCATAAGGCTGCTTGAGCAAAGAACGATGCCAAATTTTCAATTGGCTGGTAAGCGAGTGGTCCTTGCCGTCACGGGGAGCATTGCGGCCTATAAAGCGATTGGGCTCCTTCGGCTTCTGACTCAGTCAGGAGCTACCGTCCATGTGGTGATGACCGAATCTGCGACACAATTTGTCGCTCCGCTCACATTTGAAGTGTTATCCGGTTTACCGGTTACCTGTGACCTGTTTTCTGGTCATCAGGACATGAAGCATCTTTCACTGACCAAACAGGCCGATCTGTTACTCGTGGCCCCGTGTACATCGAATACTCTCGCCAGATTGGCTCTGGGATTAGCTGACGATGTGTTGGGGACGATGGCGCTGACGGTGCAATGCCCGCTCATGATTTGTCCTGCCATGGATGGGGAAATGTGGTCTCACCCCACCGTGCAGGCACATGCCGAGACCTTGCGAAATCGAGGCGCTATTATGATCGAACCAGAGATTGGAGAGCTCGCTTCCGGACAATGGGGCCAGGGGCGGTTGGCTCATGAGGACACAATCCTGACTGCTGTGGAAGCTGTTCTTCACCCTCAAAGGGATTGGCAAGGGGAGCGAGTATTGATTTCTGCCGGCCCCACGCAAGAACCAATTGATCCCGTCAGATTTTTCAGTAATGGCTCATCCGGGAAAATGGGCTATGCCTTAGCAGAAGCTGCTATATACCGAGGAGCTGAGGTGGTGCTCGTTTCAGGACCGACCAAGCTTATGTGTCCTCAGGGAGTCATGCGGGTGCCCGTAATAACGGCCGATGAGATGTTGCAAGCGTTGACGGCGCGCTTCAATTGGGCCACAACGCTTATTATGGCTGCAGCCGTCGGAGACTTTCGCCCGAAACTTGTCCTCTCTCAGAAACTCAAAAAAGAACAATGGACGGATGAGATGCTTCTGCTTGAACGTACGCCGGATATTTTACTGAGACTTTCTGCCCAACGAACCCATCAACGAATGATCGGGTTTGCTGCCGAAACCGAAAATCTCATTGAACACGGGAAAGCCAAGCTTAAAAGCAAGCAACTCGATATGGTAGTCGTCAATCAAGTTGGTGGTGACCATTCTGCCTTTGGTAATGATTTCAATGAAGTGATTCTCTTGACCCCCAATGTGGCACCTCATCCAATTTCTCGTATGCCGAAACGTCAACTTGCCGATATCCTCCTTGATCATATAATGACTCTTCCCCTTCCTTCTTCTGCCGTTCAGACTGTTTCGTCGCCCACTTCCTGAGGCGATCCTCTTCTCCATTCCCCCTCTGGTGCATACGAATAGGTGTGGACACCTGTCCGAGATTTCCTGCTTCCTGACCTTCCCGTAGGTTTCGTCGGTGGGTGGGTTTGAGGTAAAAAAGTGAAGAAAACTGCTATGAACAAGAAAAAACTTAACCTAAGAAGCCAAATTGCCGATAGATATAAGAATGGAAGGATTTCTGATGAATATCCTGTTTTTGGGTTGGCTCGGAACCATTGTTTTGGCCTTCCGAAAAATCTAGCCGCATTTTCTGCCTTCAGCTTTCCAAACAACCTGTCATTTTTTCTACGGTTGTTCCCTGTGATTGATGATTGAGGGTAAGCGGTTTCGACGTAACTGGGCCTCATCACAGTGTTCAGGTCCCCCGACCGTATTGCGTATTTCTACCAGGTTGAAATGTGAATTCATGCCTCTTCATTGTCTTCTTGACCTAAGGGCTTAAAAATAATCAGTAAAGCTGCTAAAAACGTTAGATTGCTCAAGAGTGCCACAAGCATGGCAAATCCTGTTAAGAGGCCGAAATATATCGTCGGAATAAAATTTGATAAGGCGAGAATAGAAAAACCTACTGCAATGGTGAGAGAGGTATAATACATCGCGATGCCAATACTGCTATGACAGGCTTTCACCGTCGCCAAATAGTTCCGGTATTTTTTAAATTCGATCTGAAATCGATGGATATAGTGAATCGTATCGTCAACCCCAATCCCAATGGTAATCGCAGCAATGGTGATGGTCATCAGATCCAACGGTATGCCCAACCACCCCATAAGGCCGAGTACCATTCCTGCCGCAAGCAAATTTGGCATGATCGCCAGACAAGCGATAGACAGCCCTCGAAAAAGGACCATAAACATCGCAAGAATACTAAAAAAAACTGCACCTAGAGTAAGGATTTGGGATTTATAGAGACTTTGAAGCAGATTGTTATAGAGAACCGCTAAGCCTGTCGGGTGGACATTGGTATCATCAAACTCCATGTCGTTCACCAGATAAGCCTTAATTTTATGGATGAGTTCCTTGCGTTTAAGAGTGGGGGCTGATTCAATCAGGCGCATGGTAATACGGGTTTGATTCCCGTCTTCAGAAAGGTACGGGTCGATGAGCGCCTTTTTGACATCTTCCGGGATCCACTTTCGGAGAATCGCCAATTCATAATCCTCCGGCATACGCCCATCGTTGAGTTGCAGGAAAACTTTCATTCCCGTGGCAATCGACAGCACCTTTCCAATTTCTGGGAGCTGTTCAAGGTAGTCATGAATTTCTTCGACTTTCTGAAGCATATCGCCATTAAACCAATAGGTCGTCTCGTTTGAGTCCTCTTCTTCGTCTGCGAAGGGATCTTCAAAGGCATCGTCGGCTTCTTCTAACTCCTTGAGGGACACATAAAATTCGGCATCGGCGTCAATCACAAATTCTAGAGGAATCGTTCCCCCTAATTGAGTATCAATGAGCTCCATGCCCTGGTAGATTTCCGTTGTGCTCCTAAAGTGATCGATGAACCGGTTTTCCACTTCCAATTGTGCAATGCCCAAAGCACCTACGATTGCCAAAACCGAGCACAACAACACGATCTGCTTCGGGTAGTGCTGTGTGAGGGAGGCCATCCGCAGCGTGAAGGTTTGTGTAAAGTCTCGACGTGCCGTAAATTTCTCGGGAGGTAAAAATGTGAGCACGGCAGGGAAAAGAATAAAATTAAGGGCAAAGGCAAACGCGATCCCGATGGTCATCATCCATCCAAAATCGATGACCGGGCGGATATCGCTCACAACAAGAGAACAAAACGCCACGATGGTCGTGATGGCCGTATAAAAACATGGCTCTGCCATAATGCGCATGGTTTCGAATACCAGTGTTTTTTGATCTGCGCCGGGATTGTTTTCGATTAAGATCCGGTACCGCACAATGAGGTGGATGGTTAGCGACATGGTTATAATGAGTAACAAAGAAATAAAATTCGATGAAATAACGGTGATTCGCCAGTCAAGCAATCCAAGAAATCCGACCATGACGATTATCGAGGTCAAACAACACAACATGGGGAGTGCCACCCAACGCAGTTTTCTAAAAAAGAAAATCAGGGCGACAATTAAGAAGCAGACCACTCCTATACCGAAGACGCTAATGTCGTGTTCAATAAAGCTGATCATATCGGCAGTGATCATCCGAGCCCCGCCCACGTGCATGTTGGCTTTGTCATGGTATTGATCAAGAATCCCTCGTACGACTCGAATATCTTGGCGCTCTTGCTCAATGAACAGGGCATGGTAGTCATAAAATTCTTTGGCCGCCTTTCTCAACTGATGGGACTCCTCGGTCGTAAGTCCTGACGAAATATCCTTTTCTCTGAGTGTGTTTCGCGTTGTTAAAAGAGAAACATACTTTTCATCGCGTTTGAAGTTCACGAGGAGCGCTGTGGTACGGCCGTTTGGACTGACAAGATTATTTTGGTAAATAGGGCTTTCCAGAAACTCTTGTCGTGCAAGTTCCTTGTCTACGCCCGGTGTCTCCAACGTTCTCACTTCTATATCATCATCCGTTAGTTCAGAAATACTCAATTTGGGGCTGTTCAATAAGGGGACGTCTAAAATGGTCACCACCGAGGAGACTCGCTCTAATTGTTGCAAATCCTCGCGAAGTGCTTTCAGGCCCGCAAGAGACGTTGGAGACAAAAGATCGTCAAAAGGCGTGTAGGTAATAACGAGGAAATCGTCGGAGCCATAGATTTCACGGATGGCCCGGTAATATCGCAAGTCCGGGTCGTTCTCCAAGACGATTGATTCGGCTGAGGCATCGAGTTTCAGGTTCGGTCCATGGTAACCAAAAAACGCCACCATAAGAAAAAAGACCAATAAAGAAAGCGCGGGTCGCTCAATGACCGTTTTTTTGTAAAAGTGGAAGAATCCAGACTTCATCGTTTTTCGTGTGTGTTCTTGTGGCGGGATGTTAAAAAATATTTAACGATGGGCTGACCTATGTGGTTGGCTTTTGTACCATGTCCTTTAATATCCGTGCATCTTTTACCGCATAGCCTTTATCATCATTAAGGCCTTGGTATGGTCCAGCGGGTCCGTGCAATTGGATGTCGACAAAGTCTGCGGTGATCTTTTCCGAGGACAACTCATCTATCAAGTTGTACAGGCAGAATGCAATAGTTAACATTTTTTAGGTAGGCAAGACAAACAAGCTGGCAACCAGAAATTCAATGGCAGAACGGTATCCATTCGGTAACGTGTGGAGGAAGATTTTCAGGCGTTCCACGCGGGCCTCCAAGCGCGAGAGTAATTGAAAAAGGTTAGTGCCGAGTTTGTCATTTTGGCAATTCGCTTTCTTAGCCTATCCCTGCTATAAATTCATCCGCATTGAAAAAATTGCGTTTTAGATACCGCAAAACTTGATGAGGTTTTGACCATAGGGCTATGGGGTTGTCCGGCAATTTATGAGCAGCTAGAAAACGACTATCCACATCTCTTTCAGCAAACCAGATTGGGAAAATCCGATTTCAGTAATGGGTTAATCTGGAAATCCTTCTTTTGTCAGGTGAGAACGCGAATGGGACTGTTGAATATCTCTCTCCCATGGCACATACATGTCCTTGGAAAGATCGATATCACCGACGGGAATGGTCAAAAAAGT
>QIDY01000261.1 GCA_003228495.1 Nitrospirota bacterium | reverse complement strand
AACAGAAGGCCCAACATCCCATGAAGCGCCTCATGGATATCGAGGATCAGGAGGCCGGTGACGTCGTCATTACTTTTACCGATGTACATCTTCCGCGCGAGGTAGGTGCGGCAATCGAAAGCGCCTACGAAGGCAACCTGGACATCCACTATACCGAAGAAGCCGGCATCGTGCGCGTGTACTGGCGGCGCTGAAGCACAGGGCTCGCCCCTGCCAGGGTAAAACCTCGCTCATTGGTTTTTTACGTGTAAAAACTTTCTTGACGTTGACCATTCCGGCGAACCTTCGCGATGGTCTTAATGACGTGTTGCAAGACTTCGGCGCTTGATTCGGCTTTTCATTCCTGAATCGTTCCGATCACAGAATTAATCAACAGGACGGCAACGATAAAAATAACATCGTTGTAAGCACCGATGGTGATCGCGACGATACCGGCAATAAGCAGTACATAGATCAACGGGTTCTTAAACTGACACAAAAAGACCAGGAACAGATCGGCTCGCTTTGCTTCCGGAAGTTTGTTCGAACCAAATTGCTCCTGACGTCGGGTTCACTTCTTTTTGGTCAAGCCCATCTTCTTGGCCATGGAGGGCCTGCAGAGCCTCTAGAGGCGACGTTTGACTTCTTGCTTCGACAGCCCTTGTCCGCGTTGGACATCCAAAGCCTTCAGAACATCGTCAACGGATTGTACATGAAAAGAGGGAAATGGTTTGGTCATGACCGGCCTGGGCGTTCAGATCGACAGAATTCAATGAATGAAGAACTACGGGCCACAACAAACACGTCACGATGGAGGCGAGAGCCATGGCGGCAAAAACCCTCTTTTATGCCATTTTCCCAACGATGGGATACTTGCCTAACGCCCGGGCTTGAACGGACTCGACCGTCCATCATAGCCGGAAGGAGTCTCAAAGATTAAACTCCTTGGTTTCACAAGCGGCCAACTCATGCACATGGCCTTTAAATCCAATTTTGATGGGTTTCGCGCCACACGGTAACGCACGAACGATCACGGCGCGGCAGGTGATTTCCAGGTCCAGTGAATGCCCCCGATAGTGCAGCCGCAATTGCAAGCGCCGCAATCCTTCTGGAAGAAGTGGGTTCACACAAAGCACATCATCCCGCATCTCAATCCCTGTAAAGCACCGTTGAATGAGATCCACGGTCCCCGCCATCGCGCCAAGGTGAATGCCCTCGCCGGTCGTTCCCCCTTGAATATCTGATATGTCCGATTCCAATGCCTCGGCAAATAATTTCCACGCTCCCTGACGGTTGGCCCTTGCCAAAACCCATGATTGGACGACCCGACTCAGGGTCGATCCGTGGGACGTGCGTTTCATGTAATAGTCAATATTCCTGGGAATCATATTGTCATCGAAAACATAGCCCAGTCGTTTAAATAAGGCGCTCAATTCTTCGGAGGAAAAAAGATAGAACAGCATCAGCACATCCGCCTGCTTTGAGACCTTGTAACGATTCGGCGAATCTCCTTCCGCTTCCAAAATCCGATCGAGCCGCTGGATATCACCGTATCGTTCCCGATAGGTTTCCCACTGGAATTCCTGCAAGCGGTTATAATCTTCAAACTGACTGATAATCCCGTCGTCGTGGAACACGATCCGCATGTTGCGACTGATTTTTTCCCAAACGTCGATCTCTTCCTGCCTCAAGTCGAGCTTGTCACAAAGGTGCTGCCGCCAGTCATCCGGTAACAGCTCGAGAATCTCGAGCGCCCGCCATAACACCCATACCGCCATAAGATTGGTATAGGCATTATTGTTTATTGCAGGATGGCTGCAGGCGGATCCAAGGTTGTCGGGATAGGCATCATGGTATTCATCCGGCCCCATGACACCCAGGATCTCGTAGCGGTTCAGATCAGAATTAAACGTCGCGATGGAGGCCAAAAAATGAGCAATATTCAGAAACATTTCCGCTCCATAAAAACAGAGAAACTCCATATCACCGGTTACCTGATAGTATTGCCAGATGTCATACGCGATAGCCGCATTGACATGCCGTTGCCAATGGCTATTGTCAGGAATCCAACGCCCTGACTGGGGATTCAAGTGAAGCGTTTGGCTCTCCTCACGCCCAGTGCTCCCGCTTTGCCAAGGATACATGGCCCCCTGATAGCCGGCCTCTTGTGCGGCCCGTTGTGCCTCCGGGAGGCGCCGGAACCGGTACATCAGCAAGGAGCGGGTAATTTCCGGCATTCTGAAATTCAGAAAGGGAAAAATAAAGATTTCATCCCAGAAAATGTGTCCACGGTACGCTTCGCCATGCAAGCCTCGAGCTGGTGCCCCCACGTCAAGATCCATCGTATGCGGGGAACATACCTGCAAGAGATGAAAAATATGGAGCCGGAGTACCAGCGAGGCTTTTCGGTTACCCTTGTGGGGTTCTTCCTCGAAATCCATGTCGAAGCGCTGCCACAGCTGATTCCAAGCCTCAGAGTGGGACCTCAGCAGAGCCGAAAACCTTGCGGCTCTCGATATGGCAGTTTGTGCTTCGAGCCCACATTCGGAAATCGCGTGGTCGCGAGAACTATATAAAGCCAGGACTTTTTCAATGGATATACTTTCTCCCTTTTTCAGATCGACTGCACCCTCCAGAGCCACATAGCCAGTCTCCTGGATTGTTCGCCAGTCCACTTTTAATGGCTGTCCCATTTGAAAAAGCCGGGTCGTGGCCGCTTCCGCCACACTGATCTTGGACTGCGTGGTTTGAACTTTGAGGAACAGGGACTTTTGGTCGAGAACTTCAGCTTCCAAACATTCCAAGTGCTGATTGTTTAAATTCCGATAGCGTTCAACGCCGGCATTCGTCACCCGACCGTCCAACGCCGAATGGATGGTGACACAGCCTGACCAGTTTTCGGCTATTAAAGTCATTTCTAACGCAGCCACATGAGGCTCCCGCCTATGGACCAGACGGCGGCTGGTAAGAGTGGTCTGGCGCCCCTGGTCATCGCGGAACCGCACCGATCGCATGAGCACGCCTCTTTTCAGGTCCAACTCCTGCCGGTATGAGACAATGTCTGCCGTATGAAGACTGAACCAAGGCCCATCATCGATCCGCACATTCAGCGGAAGCCAATTCGGCATGTTCACGAAATCTTCATTCTCGACCACACGCCCGGCGATCTCAGTTCGCAGACGATTGTAGCAACCGGCTAGGTAGGTGCCAGGATAATGGATGTTATCGACCCTCGCTTCATGACCGGTCCCCCGGGTGGCAAAGTAGCCGTTGCCGAGTGTGCAAAGGGATTCCCGGAGTTTTTCCTGCTCCGGGTGAAATGACTCGTAAATGAGTGACCATTCAGACCAATGTGTCACGTTTCCCTCTTCTGCATCACCGCGATCAGAGCTGTGAGAAACCCCTTTACTTCCTCCGGATCCCTCAACCCGTACCGAGCCTCCGTCGACTGAGAAGCTTGAGCCACAAGGATTCCGATGCCACGCATTTTTACTGCTTGAAAGGCATCTTCATCAGTCTCATCGTCCCCGATATAGATGGGAACCGTATCCTCCCCTAGAGCAAGGGATTCCAGCAGCCATGCCACTGCTTTTCCTTTATCCCAATCAATTGCGGGCCGCAATTCAAAGATTTTTTTTCCTCCTGTGATCCGAAGCTCGGGATGATGCTTCGCGACCATCTCCACAATCCGCCTGACCTTTGGCACAAGCGGTTTCTCGACCAAACGAACGTGAATAGCGATTGCAAATGCTTTATGTTCGACCTTCACACCGGTGATATCACAAAGCTTCCGTTCGAGCTCGTTGCCGGCTGCTCGGAGGGCCGGCCAACTCTTGCGTCCCTCTTTGTGTTGCAGATGAAGATTCCTCGGCCCGATAATATCGAAGCCATGGCTTCCGGCATAGACGACCGTGTCCAACCCAACCAACTCCTGGACATCTGACCGGTCCCGTCCACTGACTATCACAATAGGACAATACTCACCGAGGCGTTTGATCGTTTCTCTCATCTCTTCGGAAAGAGTGGCCAACTCAGGCCGGTCGACAATCGGGGTCAGGGTGCCGTCATAATCTAAAAATACTGCCAGCCGTTTCCCTGCAATCTTTCGCGCAAAGGCTTCCATATGCTCCAATACCGAGGGGACCTCCCGATCAAGGCCTTTTCCTTCCGGGTTCTCTGTCGATTCGATGATCACCGTACTCAAATCGGTAAATTCCCAATCCGCTCCGTGCTCTTGTAGTGTGCCCTCACGGTGAGATCGATTCACTCCAATCACCAGACCGAAACCCCCTTTTCGGCCAGCCTTCACGCCGGACACAGCATCTTCTAACACGATGGCTCGCTTGGGCTTGACTCCCAATCGTTTGGCGGCCTCAAGGAACATATCCGGATCCGGTTTCCCCTGAAGACCCAATCGCTCAATTTCGAGACCATCCACACGGACCTCGAACAAATTCGCGAGTCCCGCTTCCTCCAATACAGTCCGGCAGTTCTTGCTGGATGACACCATGGCACATTTGAAGCCCTTGGATTTCGCCTTCCGTATGAAGGCCACCGCAGGTTCATACAAGTCTACTCCGTCAATATGAAGTTGCTCCAGAAAACATTTGTTTTTCTTGTTGCCGAGGCCACAAACCGTCTCTTGCTCCAAGTCATCTTCTGGCGAGCCATAGGGCAGGGAAATTCCGCGAGACTGCAAAAAGGTTGTTACGCCCTTATTGCAGGGAAGGCCGTCCACATAGGCTTGATAGTCCTGATCACTATCGAATGGCTCAAAGATTTCGTTCGTAGAGGCCGCACGCTTTTCCAGAAATTCGTCAAACAGCTTTTTCCATGCCGCTGCATGGACAGCAGCAGTTTTCGTAATGACGCCGTCCAGGTCCACAAGCAAGGCGTCAAAGTCTTTGGGGTTGAGAATTTTCAACCTTTCCGACATTCTTTCCTCAAAACCCGGCACGGCATTCGAATGAAATTTGTGAGCGTCCTACTCAACTTTTTCACATCAGCATCATCTCTCCGCCGGATGTGAACATTTTTAGGACATGGGCACTCGAATGCTTTTTCTCAGGAACAAGTAGAGTGGAATGCCCCCACTCAGTGTCAGACAGGCCCAGAAGGTTTCAACCGTTTTTTCCAGACTAAGAACGATCATGATCACCCCTGACACGAGGATATAAATGACGGGCAATACCGGATAAAGTGGCACACGAAAGGGACGCCCCAATTGAGGGCGTCTTTGGCGAAGGATCAAGACCGCCCCAACTGTGAGAGCCGTAAACAGGGTAATAATAATTCCGCTGTAAATAATAAGTTGCTCAAAGGTTCCGGAAAGAACCAACAACGTCACCCACAGACTTTGCAAAAGAATGGAGCGCACCGGGGCCCCAACCTGATGTTGCGTGTCTAAAAAAAAGGAGGGGAGAAAGCCGTCCTGGGCCATCGCATAGTAGACTCGCGGTCCGGTCCATACCATGGCACTCACCGCACCGGCGATGGAAATGCACAACATGACGATCACAAAATTTGCCGCCAGAGGACCAAACAACCCCACAGCAGCTTTTTTGGCAACAGGCATCAAAGGAGGTTCCGCCAGGGTTTGTAGTGGTAATGCATAAAAATACACGAAATTGAGAACCACATATAACACCCCAACAAAGAGGGTTCCGCCTATCATCGTACGCGGGATGGAACGGGTTGGATTGATGATTTCTCCGGCAATGTATCCCGCGGCATTCCATCCTGAATAGGCATAGGTCACAAAGATAAACGACACCACAAGGGCGCCAAATCCCCTATTCGG
>QIDY01000132.1 GCA_003228495.1 Nitrospirota bacterium | reverse complement strand
TGGCTCTGTTGAGGTTTGTTCGATTGAGATCCGTTCAAAGATGGCCCAAAGATTGGATGCGAGATGTCAAAGTTATTGATGAACAGGCCCTAACCCTTATTTTCATTTCTCTCCTCTTTCCCTAAAGGAGAATGGGCTCGGTTCCCACGTGATGCTGTCTCAACAACCTTCTCTTCTCGTCAAAAAAACAGCCAAGCAGCGATTGGATTCCCTTTTGGTCTCTCAGGCCTTGGTTCCAAGTCGGGAACGGGCCAGTCGTCTTATTCTAGCTGGTCGCGTCAAGGTTGATGGAGTATTAGTTGATAAACCGGGCAAGCTGGTATCCGCAAAGGTGCCACTCGAAGTCATGAACCCTGAGTGCCAATATGCGAGTCGGGGTGGCGAAAAACTGGCTCCGGCTTTAGAAAGCTTTGGTCTTTCATGTTCGGGGTTGATTGTGATGGATGTAGGCGCTTCAACAGGAGGATTTACCGACTGTGTGCTGCAACGTGGTGCTCAGCGAGTGTATGCCATTGATGTGGGCTATGGACAGCTTGATTGGCGCCTGCGCTCAGATTCTCGAGTTATCGTGATGGATCGATTTAATATTCGACACTTGCGACCGCACGATATTCCGGAGCTGGTAGATTTGATTGTTGTGGATGTGTCCTTTATTTCTCTGAAGATGGTTTGGCCCGTGATTCTTCAGGTGTTAAAGCCAGAGGGGTATCTTGTGTCATTGATTAAGCCCCAATTTGAGGTTGGAAAAGGACAAGTCGGCAAAGGAGGGATTGTTCGGGATGAAACCTTGCGACAAGCCGTTAAAGATCAGTTTGTGGAATATGCAAATTTCTTGTCACTAGACATTATAGGACTGATAGATTCACCTGTATTGGGAAAAAAGGGGAATAAGGAAATCGTCATTGGCTTAAAGAAACGATAGAGGGTAGAACGTTGATGGCTAAAACAGAAAGGGTGTCAAAATGATTATTAGCAGTTTTGTTTTGAAAGGTGATGAAGCCTCATGGGGATGACGGTTTTGGTCACAGGTGGAGCAGGGTTTATTGGATCGCATCTTGTTGATCGGTTAGTGCAAGAGGGCAATCAGGTCATTGTGATTGATAATCTCTCTACGGGGAAACGCAAACAGGTCAACAAAAAAGCCCGATTCTATAAAATGGATATTCGAAGTAAGCGGATTGAACGGGTGTTTCGAAAAGAACGTCCGTTAATCCTTGTCCATTTAGCGGCACAAATGAATGTCCGACTCTCAACGGAAGATCCTGTATTCGATGCAGACGTGAACATTTTAGGTACCCTCAATCTCTTAGAGCATGCGGTGAAACATGGAGTGCGAAAGGTCTCCTTTGCATCTTCAGGAGGAGCAGTCTATGGAGAACAGGAAGTGTTCCCGGCGGGGGAATCTCATCGAACCGAGCCCATGTCTCCTTATGGAATTAGTAAGTTAGCTGGTGAAAAATATTTAGCCTATTACACAAATACGACGGGTCTTCGACATGTTGCCCTGCGATTTGGCAATGTCTATGGCCCGAGACAAGAGCCAGAAGGGGAGGCTGGAGTCATTGCGATTTTTTCAAAACTCATGTTGGAGGGAGGCCAACCTATCATTAATGGAACAGGGAAACAGACACGGGATTTTGTGTATGTCGACGATATTGTGGGATCCCTGATGGTGACACTCGGGGAGGATATCCAGGGCATCTTTAATGTTGGGACAGGCAAGGAAACAACTGTGAATGAATGTTACGGGATTATCAAAGAATTGACCAAGAGCACCTGCAAGGATTTATTTGGTGCAGCAAAAAAGGGAGAGCAACTGAGAAGTGTGCTGGATGTGAAGAAGTTGAGTGAACGATTTGGTTGGGATCCTCAGGTTTCGTTGCCGGAAGGCCTCAAAATGACGGTGGACTTTTTTCAAGCGCAGGGAAAATAATCAAGGCTAGTCTGTAAGAAAGAGGGCGGTTTTTAGTATCGTGGAACAGAATTGTCAATTTCTATTGACCAAGATTCAATACCGCCAATCAGATTTTTGACATTGGAAAAACCTTGTTGAAGCAAGAAGCCCACGGCGTCGGCGCTTCGCATTCCTTTATGGCAATATGCCACGATTTCGCTATTTTTATCTAATTGATCTAGTGAATTAGGCAGTGTTCCCAAGGGTATGAGAACTGACCCTTCTATTTTGGCCATCGAATACTCATGAGGCTCCCGCACATCCAATAAAAAGATGGTATTCCCATTATCCTGGCGAGTTTTTAATTCACGAACGGTGATGGTGCAACTCATATGCGAATGGCCTCCTTCGTTTTCTAAGTAACTCCTCGTAGACAGCTCATCATAGCCACTGATTTTTCCGGGTGTCAATTTATTCTTTGGTAGGAGGGTAAGGAGAGTAGTCATGACCAAGCCAACGGTTGTGTGTATTGGACAGATCGCTCAGTACGAAGGCCAGGATATTACGATTAAAGGGTGGCTTCGCCATCGTCGTTCCAGCGGAAAGATGAGTTTTTTGACGGTTCGGGATGGCACGGGTGATCTTCAGGCCATTATCAGTAAGGGCACGGTAGGAGAAGAACAATTTGCGTTATGTGGGCAGGTCACGCAGGAATCGTCCATCATGATAACCGGGCAACCCAGGAAGGATGCCCGGGCGCCAGGTGGATTTGAGTTGGACGTGGCTAATTTCCAAGTCGTACATCTTGCCGAAGTCTTCCCGATTCAACCGAAAGAGCATGGAGTAGGATTTTTGATGGAACATCGGCATTTATGGCTGCGTTCGAGCCGCCAACATGCCATTTTACGCGTTCGCCACGAAATCATCCGAACCTGTCGGAATTTTTTTGATGAACGAGACTTTACGCTCATTGATACGCCGATTTTCACGCCGAATGCCTGCGAAGGGACCACGACATTGTTTCAAACCCAATATTTCGATCAAGTGGCGTATTTGGCACAGAGTGGGCAGTTATATGGAGAAGCGGCAGCAGCAGCATTTGGAAAAATCTATTGTTTCGGTCCAACCTTTCGGGCAGAAAAATCTAAAACGCGGCGGCATTTGATGGAGTTTTGGATGGTCGAACCGGAAATGGCATTTGCTGAATTGTCAGATGCAATGCAACTTGCCGAAGAATTGGTGTCGGTAGTCATTCAACAAGTTCTAGAACATCGTCGAGCGGAGTTAGATATTCTTGAGCGGGACGTTGCGGTTTTGGAAGCGATGGTTCCACCGTTTCCACGCATCACCTATGAAGAGGCCATTACGCGGCTCAAGGAAAAAGGCATAGACATTCAGTTTGGTGATGACTTCGGTAGTGAAGAAGAAACGCTTTTGGCCCAATCTTTTGACCGTCCAGTGCTGGTACATCGATATCCGGCAGCAGCAAAAGCCTTTTATATGGCGAGAGACCCTGAAAATGCAGACTTGGCCTTGTGCATGGATATGTTAGCTCCTGAAGGGTATGGGGAAATTATTGGAGGGGGACAACGCATTCATGACCTGGAGACTCTACGTCAGCAAATTGCAGCCCATGATCTACCTGAAGAGGCTTTTAAATGGTATGTGGATTTGCGCCGGTATGGCAGCGTTCCCCATGCGGGGTTTGGCATGGGTATCGAACGAGTCGTAGCCTGGATCTGCGGATTAGACCATGTCCGTGAAACCATTCCTTTCCCGAGAATGCTGTATACCCTCTATCCTTAAATTGGCTCATACGGGTTCCTTCTATCGTTTTTTTACGTTCACCTAAGATATTTTTCAAAACTCCCTGTAACTACTCAGGTCTTTAGGCTGAAGACTGACGGCTATCACTCTTAATACATGAAATGTTGGTGCGTCCTGGAGGGCGTAACTTTCGCTTAACGGGTCCCGTAGGGTACAACCTTTGTGTAGAACAAAAGTAGCCAATAATGGTCGCGCTCTTCGAGACGCACCATACACTAGTGACGCCCCGTCCGGCCTCATTCAAAGAGATGGACGCAAGGCACGGGAGGGCGAGCCAACTCGCGGTGCTCAAACAAGGCTCGCCGGATCATGAGAGCGTCCACCCAGAGGTCCGGGCGGCAGGCGTTGGACCTTGGGGGATAAACATTTTAGGGATCCAGATGAACGAGGGCGGAACCATACATTCCCTATGATCCGGCGGTTATTCTAAAAGCTGCAAAATATGGCATAGATTTTGGGTTTGGGCTATGGTGAAGGGATTCCAAGCTTAGGAGTAGTGAGCAATGACGAGCGACGATTGGCGCTTAGATATCTTTCCGCCGTCGCAACGGCAGTTGTGGGACGAATTGATTGATGTCCCCCCAGAATTTACCCTGTATGGGGGAACCGCGATTGCCTTGTATTTAGGACATCGACAATCCGTCGATTTTGACTTTTTCAGTTTTCAAGACTGTGATCCGGAGGCGTTGCTTCGGCGCATACCATTTTTGCAAGGGGCAAGGGTGATACAGCAATCACCCAACACCCTGAATTGTTTGGTCGAGCGTGGCAAAAATGTGCAAATTTCATTTTTTGGTGTGACAGGGTTGCGTTGCATTGAAGCGCCGAATGTCGTGGAAGACAATAACGTGAAGGTCGCCACGTTGGTTGATTTAGCGGGGATGAAAGCGGCGGTGGTGCAGAAACGGGCGCAGGCCAAGGATTATATAGATCTCAGCACGATGATTGAGCAGGACGTGGTCAATTTGTCGACGGCACTGGCTGCAGCCCGTGTGATTTATGGGCCGTCGTTTAATCCGGAACTGACCCTCAAGGCGTTATCGTTTTACGGAGATGGGAATCTTGAGACGGTGCCACCGCAACAAAAAGAATGCTTGTTGCAGGCCGTGCGGGCCGTCGATTTACAGCATGTGTTTGAATTGGAGCACCGTCTCGCTCCAATTGATCAGGAGGGATGAGACCCATGGACACCTTACCCCTGACAGAAGACCTCACGCAGGTTGCGGAGCGGATCATCTGGTTTGACACGCCTGAAAAAGCCTTGTCCGATCCCATCATGTTTCTCAACTACGCGATGCGCTATGCCCTGCCTGAAGATATGAACATCATTCGACACTATGTGTCGGATGAGGACTTACGGGAAGCGCTGGTGAAGGCTCACCCAGGAATTATTGATGACCGCTCTTGGGCCTACTGGCATTTAAAGCTTGATATGTACCCGCCACCAAAGCTCCCTGAACGTCATTTAGAAGATGTGACAGTGGGGATAACCGAATAACCGTTTCCGTAATGTCATTTTGGTGCGCCCAAACTGAGAGGAAGTCATGACACCGAAAGCCCCGCTAAACATGCGGGTTTTGAGAAGTCGATTTCGAGGGAAAGAACACGGGTAATCATTCGCTTCTCGACCTAGACTATAAAAACGGAGGTAGTTCATTCCATGACCGATGAGCAGCCGGCTAGCGTCTGCGCCAGTCTCATAGAGGATATGCGCAGTCTACAGCTATCCACAGTAGGGGTGGACGGCATGCCCCACTGCGGGTATACGCCCTACTTGTATCGAGCTCCTGGCAGCTTTTACATCTTTGTCAGTCAGCTTGCAGCGCATACACGGAATCTGTTGGCAAGCAGGACTGTCGCGATTATGATCATCGCCGATGAGCAGGCTACGTCACAAATTTTCGCCAGGGCGAGGGTCAATTATCTGTGTGATGCCACAAGGATCACACCCGATAGTCACGATTACACATTGGTCCTGGACGACTATCAGCAACGGCATGGCAAGATGGCCGGATTGTTACGGCAGCTGCCGGACTTTGTCCTGTTTCAGCTGCAACCGATGAGCGGGCAGTTTGTGAT